>JAGBZV010000070.1 GCA_017628075.1 Clostridia bacterium | reverse complement strand
TGCTCCTTGGTGATGGAAGCAACCTTGGTCTTGTTCGGTGCGCCGGAAGCGGTCTCGATGCCGGCTGCCTTCTTGATCAGGACTGCTGCCGGAGGAGTCTTGGTGATGAAGGAGAAGGAACGGTCTGCGTAAATGGTGATAACGACGGGAATGATCAGACCAATGTCATTCTTGGTTCTTTCGTTGAATTCCTTGGTGAACGCGGAGATATTGACACCGTGCTGACCGAGTGCGGGACCAACCGGGGGCTGGGGAGTAGCCTTGCCGGCGGGCAGCTGTAACTTAACGTATGCTGTAATCTTCTTTGCCATAATGAATTACACCTCCAAATGTGGTAGAAAAAAGTAACGGAATCCCTGTGTTGATTGTATTTTGAGATTCCTCCCACAGGTATGAATCAATCATACCCCGTTTGCCTGCCGCGGCAGGCGGTTTTGCCTGAAAATCAGGCACGCTTGACGTCCTTGATGTCAAGCTCGATTGAGGTATTGCGGCCGAACATGGATGCGGTGACACGCACCTTGGTTCTGTCCGCGGAGATCTCCTCGACGACAGCAGTGCTGCCCTCCAGAAGTCCGCCTTCGATCTTAACGGTATCGCCGACCTCAAATGCCAGCTTGACCGTTGCCGCTTCTGCGGGTGCGTTCTCATTCAGACCAAAGCCCAGAGCGGCAACCTCCGCGTCGGACAGCGGGATCGGCTTGGATCCGGGACCGACAAATCCGGTGACACCGCGAATGTTGCGGACGACGTGCCAGGACTCGTCACTCATGATCATCTTGATGAGAACGTAGCTGGGGAATACCTTGTCCTCGAACTCGCGCGTTTTGTCGCCGTCCTGCTCAACAACCATCTCCGTGGGGATCTGGATGTCAAAGAAGTAGTGGGACATTCCGCGGTTTTCGATTGCCTTCTCCAGACTCGTTTTTACCTTGTTTTCATAGCCGGAATAGGTATGGACGACATACCATCTTGCTTCCGTCGATGCTTCGTTCATTTCGATTCTCCTGTCAGCTTACTTTTCTGCTCTGGGCATCAACCGAGATGGCTGAGCAGGGTAAGGCCCTTGGAAAAGATGAAGTCGAGGATTGCGATTGCGGCTGCAAACGCAACGATCGTGGAAACGACGACGACGGTACTCCTCGTGGTTTCTTCCTTCGACGGCCATACGATCTTTTTGAATTCGCTCTTGTAGTCGCGCCAGAATTTCTTGATGCGCTCCGTGAGCTTGGCCCGTTCCTTCTTCGGCTTTTTCGCCTTCTTGGGAGCCGGGGCCTCCGTTTTTTCTTCGGCAACAGACGCCTGGGCGGTTTCGGCAACCTTCTTTTCGTTTTCTGCCATTACGTCCTTCCTCCTGTTCGCCTTTACTTGGTTTCCTTGTGCAGCGTGTGCTTGCGGCAGAATCTGCAGTACTTCTTGAGCTCGAGTCTGTCGGGATCGTTCTTCTTGTTCTTCATTGTGTCGTAGTTTCTCTGCTTGCAATCGCTGCATGCTAAGGTAATCTTAACTCTCATGAATAGGCACCTCCTGATGAATTGTCGCTGCGGCTTTATCCGACACGATCCGCCGCGCGCATTGTTTGTGTTGGCAGCGGCCCCATGGGACCACCGTCGTGTACCTCCCTCAGACCGGCGCCAACCGGCGCGGCCAACCGCGTTTCTGTGGCCGGGGCGTGTACCGTTTTGCACTCCGTCCGACGCAGTTCCAAAGAGGACTTCTCTGTTTTTTGACAGCAAAAAAAGACCCTCTTATAGAGGTAGCACTATTTTACCATACTTTGCGTCGTTTGTCAAGAGCTTTTGCGGAAAAATAAAGGAAAAATCTGTTCTGCGGATTTTGGAAAAGACATTGCAATGCGCGCGCTTTTGTGATATAATAAAGGCAGAACGGAAAAGGGGTTGAAGCAAGTTGAAAGCTTGCGACAACCCGGGGTCACGAAGTGACCTGAATTTCCCGGTTTTCAAGCGATTTTCGCATGAAAATGCCCCTTCACTGAGGGGCAAGGGAAACTTCTATGGGGCTGGGGCACGTAAGTGCAACAGCCCGCCCGCCGCGCCGGACACGTCCCCGGGACGGGAAATGTGCCGGCAGAACATTCGCAAGGAAGGACGCCCTCTGTACGAGAGGGGCGATGGTGATCGATATGGCAAAATACAGACGCGACCGCATCAACGAGGAGATGACGCACGAGGTATCCGATATTGTCCGCAATATCAAGGATCCCCGCGTTTCCAAGCATCTCGTTTCCGTGATGCGCTGTGAGGTAACACCGGACCTCAAATACTGCAAGATATACTATTCCGTGCTCGGCGCGGAAAAGGAGGGCGACGGCTTTGACGCAAAGGAGCTTCGTCGCGGCCTGATCTCTGCCTCCGGCTTTATCCGCGGACAGATCGCACAGCGGCTGAATCTGCGCATTACCCCGGAGCTGCAGTTCGTATACGACGAATCCATTGCCTACGGCGCAAAGATCAGCACCATTCTCCATAGGCCCTCCGTGCAGGAGGATATCCGCCGCTTCGACGAGCTCATGGAGCGTGAGGCCGCCGAGGCTGCCGCGCTTGCAGAGGCCGCCGCACAGGAGGACGAGTTCGATGACTGACGCGATGCCCGCATCCGCGTGCCGCCTTTTGTCGCGCGCGGAATGTGCGCTGTGGCTGCAGACGCATAACCAATATCTGATCCTCTGCCACGCGCATCCGGACGGAGATACGCTCGGTGCGGGCATGGGACTACGCAATCTTCTGCGCGTGATGGGAAAAACGGCGCACCTCGTCTGTGCCTCCCCCATTCCCGAGAGGCTGGCGTTTCTCACCGAGGAGCGTACGCAGTGTACGCCGGAGCAGCTTCCTGCCGGATTCGAATGGGAAACGGTCGTCACCGTTGACGTTGCATCCGTTCCCCTGCTCGGTGACTATGCGGAGCGATTCGGAGGTGCGGTGCACCTTGCAATCGACCATCACGGAACCAATACGCTGTTTGCGGAGGCGGCGTGCGTGGACGGTACGCTTTCCGCCTGCACGGAGCTGATCTGCAATCTGGGAGAGGAGATCTTTGGCTGGAACGACACGGACCGTCTGATGCCGCCGGAGATCGCGGTGCCGCTGTATGCCGGCCTGCTTACCGATTCCGGCTCGTTCCAATACGGCGCGGTTACCCCGCGTACCCACCGCCGTGCCGCGGCAATGCTGGCATCCGTGCAGAACGCCGGACTCTCCCACGCACGCATTGCGGAGCGCCTCTGGGGCTCCCGTCCGCTGCCGCAGGTCATGGCGGCAAAGGCTGCGTACGAGGATCTGCGCTTCTTCTGCGGCGGGCGCGTGTCGCTTGTGACCTTTACCCCGAAAACGATGGAGACGTATCATCTTACCGACGAGGATATCGACGACGTGATCAATCTGATCCGCGGAATCGCAGGCGTGCGTGCCGCGGTACACCTCAAGCCGCGCGGTGAGGGCGTTTATAAGCTGTCCCTGCGCTGTGCGGAGGGCTTCAACGTGGCGCGTGTTGCCGCACGCTTCGGCGGCGGCGGTCATGCGTGTGCGGCAGGCTGTACGATTGAGGGCGACGCCGCATCGGCAGAGGCGGCGATCATTTCTGCGCTGGAGGAGGCGCTTGCAGAGGAATCCTCTGGGGAGGCGTGCAATTGAATCCGAATCAGAATGTAAAAACGACGGAGCCGGATGGCGTTCTTGTCCTGGATAAGCCGGCGGGCATGACCTCTCACGACTGCGTTGCCATCGTACGGCGGCTGTATCGGACGAAAAAGGTCGGCCATACCGGTACGCTGGATCCGATGGCGACGGGCGTGCTCCCCATTCTCATCGGCCGCGCTGCAAAGGCAGCCGAGTATCTGACAGCCGAGAATAAGCACTATATTGCCGGGCTGAAGCTCGGCGTGACGACCGATACCGAGGATACGACGGGAACGGTTTTGTCGGCGTGTACCGCCATTCCCGACGAGCAAGCGGTGCGCGAGGCGGTGGGCTCGTTTGTCGGAGAGATTCTGCAGGTGCCGCCGATGTATTCTGCGCTGAAGATCGGCGGACAAAAGCTCGTCGATCTCGCAAGACAGGGCGTAACCGTCGAGCGGCAGGCGCGTCCCATAACCGTATATTCGATTGGATGTGAGCGGCAGGCGCACGACCGTTATCTTCTGGACGTGGTGTGCTCCAAGGGAACGTATATCCGCACGCTGTGCGCCGACGTCGGTGCAAGGCTCGGATGCGGCGGTGCGATGGCATCTCTGCGCCGTGCGGGAAGCGGTGCCTTTACGCTTGAGGACACCGTTACGCTTGATGCGCTTGAGGCGATGGAGGAGGCGGCGCGGCTGTCGCTGCTCCGTCCGACGGAGTCGCTGTTTTCTGCGCTTGAGGCGCTGTATCTGCCGCCGTTCTTTGAGCGGCTGTGCGCAAACGGACAGCCCGTGTTTGTGAATAAGCTGCTCCGTGACCGTTCGTACGTATCGGGGGCTGTGTCTGCACCGGCCGTCGCTCCCGGTATGCGGGTGCGCATCGTCGGTGCGGAAAAGGGATTTTTCGCCGTCGGCGAGGTGTGCGAGAGCCCGGACGGCATCTGCGTCCGCCCGGTAAAAAAATTCGTGCTGTAAAATGAGAGAGGAGAACGCCTCCGATGATGATCCGGCATACCCGCGACAATGCGGTATACTTTACGTCCTCGCTGCTTGACGATATCCGATCTTATCCACAGTCTGGGGAAGAATCTGTGGATAACTACCAAAAAAATCCGACGGATGCCCGGGGAAATCTGAGGATTGTCCACGGATTTTCCACGAAGCACGGCGGTGTCAGCACGATGCCGTACATATCCGATTTGAACTTTGGGTTCGCGGTCGGTGAGGCGCGTGCGGTTACGGTGGAGAATTACCGCCGCTTTGCTTTCTGTCTTGGAATTCCCGGCGATCACGTCGTGTGTGCCAACCAAACGCATACCGCGCGCGTACTGCGCGTGGATGCGCGCCATCGCGGTATGGGAATTTCCGTCCCGTACGAGGCGCTGCTTGACGCTGCACTTGCGGAGGAGGGCTTCGACGGCCTCGTGACCGATGCGCCCGGCGTTGCACTTGCCGTGCGTGTGGCGGACTGCGTGCCGATTTTGTTCTGTGATCCCGTGCACGGCATCATCGGTGCGTGTCACGCGGGATGGCGCGGTACGCTTGCGGGCATTGCCGCGGAAACCGTGTCTGCCATGTGTGCGCTCGGTGCCGAGCGAGGATCGATTCGTGCCGCCATCGGACACGCCGTCGGAACGTGCTGCTACGAGATCGACGAGGCGTTTTACCGGGCATTTCTCACCTCCTTGGGTGAGACACTCTGCGAAAGCGTGTTCTCCGTTTGCAAGGGAGAGGACGGATCCGTTCGCCGCCATTGTGATCTGCGCCGCACGAACGCCCTGCTGCTTGCAGCGTGCGGAATCATGCAGCAGCATATCGATACGAGCACGCTGTGTACCTGCTGCCATCCGCAGCTCTTTCATTCACACAGATACGCCCAGCGCCATACGGGCGGCAAGCGCGGCCTGATGGCGGCGTTTATTTCCATGGAGGAGGGCGCAAACTGAGCCGCGCTCCGCGCGGAGGACCGGAGCGGATTCCGGTACAGCTTGAGAAACGGCTGCCAAGCCCCCAAATAAGAAAAGCAGAGGTGCTGCATACGCAGCACCTCTGCTCGCTTCTGCGTGAATGACGAACGTCATTCACCGCATCCGCATCTGCGGTTGAGGTTATAATTTTCACATCCGCAATTATTGCCGCCGCAAAGGCCGCACCCGTAGGTGCTGCCTCTGCCGCAGAGCCCATTATTACCCGCAGGCGCAGCAGAAAAGAACGAGAAGCAGCAGGATGATGACCCACCACATATTGTCGCCGTCAAAGAGATTGCACAGACAGCTCATAGTACGCTACCGCAGCTTCCGCATACGCGGAAGCATCCTTTCTCGGAAAAATCCGGTTTATCGGCGCTGCCGGACGGTGTGCGCCGGGAGGCCGTATCGGCTTCCTCTACCATCTTATGCGCCGGTCCGATCCTTGACACAAAAAAATAAGCGCCGATGCCGGACGTGCGGTCCGTGGGCATCGGCGCTTTTGTGCGCGGCTCTCAATCGAAGCAAAGAGGGGTGGTGGATACGGCTGTGCGCGGCTCTGCCATGTAGGGAGCAACTGCTTCGCGCCAGCGGTTGTAGTGCTCCGTCGTTTTGTGGTAGGCGACGGCGTCCTCGTCAGCAAAGACCTCGTACAGCGTGAAGCGCGTGGGGTCCGCCTTGTCCCAAAGGACGTCGAAGCGGACGTTGCCCGGTTCGCGGCGGGTGTTTTCGTGGTTGTACGCCGTGATCTCCTTGAAGGCCTCAACGGCTTCGGGCTTGACGTGAACGGAAACGAGATTTGCAATCATCGGGGTGCTCTCCTTATATAAAGCGTATTTGGATCAGCGGTACTGCAGAAGGACGGAAAGTGCACGGTTTGTATCCGGCAGGAATACGGGCTCGTCGTTCTCCGTCGTCATCGTGCCGGGGTATGCGTAGTTGACAACCTCAAAATCCGCGATGCGGAAGATCAGCTCCAGATTGTTTGAGAAATCGGCAAGGCTCAGATTGGTCGAAACGCCGGTTTTGAGGTTCTTATACAGATCGGGTGCGCCGGAAAGCGTGGTGAACTTGGAGATGGAGGTCATCATGGAAGCTGCCATATCGCGCAGGACCTTCATTCGGGAGATATCACGGTCCTCGTAGCCTGCGTAGCGCAGGACCTGTATGGCCTGACGGCCGGACAGCCACTGTGAGCCTGCACGCAGAGAGATCTCCAGTCCCTCCACTGCATCGGTATACTCCATATCGCAGGGGACCTTGAACGCAAGGCCGCCAAGCGTGTCAATGATGCTCTGCATTCTCGGGATGGAAACGACGCCGTAATAGTCTATGGGAAATCCGGTCAGCGCGGAAACCTTGCCAAGGAAAAAGTCGATGCCCTTGGAAAAGAGGACCGAGCCCAGCGAGGTGTGCACGCCGTCAACGAATACGCGCGTGTCACCGGGCAGCGCAGTCAGCACGAGGCGATGATCCTCGCGGTCCACTCTGCCGACAATGATCGCGTCAGCGGAGATGCCGCGCAGCTTCTCGTAGGACAGAAGACGTGCAATGTCGGGATCCTGCGCACCCGCAAGCGCTGTGGACAGGTGATCTGCGATTCCCTCGGGATAATCGTCAAAGACGTCCTTCTGATAGTCAAGTCCTACCAAAACGAAGTTGAACGAGGTTCCCTGAATGGTCGTCGTCGGGGGCGGATTGTCGTCCTCAAAGGGATTGAATACGCCGTGGGTTTCATCCGTGACCTCCTCGGTCTGGGTATCGGTGCTCTCGCCCGAAACAAGACCGCCGGCAAAGGCCTCCTCGGCAAAGCCGACGAGTCCGAAGGCGAGTGCGGAAAATATGAGAAGCGATGCCAGAAAGGTAATCGCAAAATTACGTAAAGACGGAAGCATGACACAACTCTCCTTTTCATGACGGTTGTACTCTGCCATAATTATAATACATCTGCGCGCATTTTTCAATGTATGAGATGTGAACTTTTTTTAAAAAGGTGTGCTTTGGGGGTGCGTTTGGCGGCGAAATTGAAAGGAAATTGTGAATTATTTTCTAAAACTCTTTCATTTATTGAAAAAATCTGCTATAATAGATACCGTATGATGTGCGATGCACCGGTGACGTTATCCCCAAACGGCATCGCAAGTCCCCCTTTTGAAAGGAATGAATGAACATGGCTGATATCAATAAAAATCGCGCCCCGGACTGTACCCCCGACCTCTCCTGCAGACGCGGCAAGGTTGGCGGCGAGGCTGTTCTTGAGGGTATTATGATGAAGGCGGGCGGACGCTATTCCGTTGCTCTGCGCAGACCGGACGGCAAGATCCGTATTACCGACCACAAATATACCTCCTTGCGTGACAAGCATAAGATCCTGCGCATCCCCGTGCTCCGCGGCGTCGTCAATATGGTGGAGTCGCTGATCCTTTCCTACCGGGTTCTCGGCACCTCTGCCGATGCGTACGCCCTTGAGGAGGAGGAGCCTACAAGGTTTGAAAAATGGCTGGAGCGCACCTGCGGAAAGAGCGTGATGGACGTCATCATGGTCATTGCGGGCGTGCTTGGAATGGTGCTGGGCTTTGCGCTGTTCTTCTATCTGCCGATGCTCGTGACCAAGGGTGTGGATTCTCTTATCGGCGGCAGCCTCGGCTGGTTCAAGAACGTCCTTGAGGGCTGTCTGCGAATCGGCATCTTCGTGCTGTACATTTTTGCCGTTTCGTTTATGAATGATATCCGACGCACCTTCCAGTATCACGGTGCAGAGCATAAAACGATCTTCTGCTACGAGCGGGGATTGGATCTGACCGTGGAAAACGTCCGGCAGCAGTCGCGCTTCCATCCGCGCTGCGGCACGAGCTTTATCTTTGTCGTGCTCATCGTTTCCGTGATCTTCGCCTCGTTCATTACGTGGGATTCCCTGTGGATGCGCCTGCTCATCAAGCTGCCCATGCTTCCCCTCGTGGTCGGCCTGTCGTTTGAATTTATCATGTACGCGGGCAAGCACGACAATCTGTTTACGAAAATCCTGTCCGCTCCCGGCCTCCTGATGCAGCGCATGACCACAAAGGAGCCGGACGACGGACAGATCGAGATCGCAATCGCAGCGGTCAAGGATGCGCTGCACGACGAGTTCCCCGAATTTGAAACGTATCAGCCCGAGGGCGAGGACTACCGCATTGTCGGTGCTGCCCCCGCATCGGATGCCGCAGAAGCCCCCGCGGATGCGGATGAACGGGAGTCCTCCGTTCAAGGCGCCGCAGAATGAAAGGAAAATTCCAATGATGACGTATGCAGAACTGAAGCGCACGCTCCGTGCCGTTTTATCCGACGCGGCAAAAGAAACCGCTCTGTCGATCGATACCGTGTATGAGGCCGATGAGATCCTGCGGCTCGTCGCGGGCCTGGACCGCGCCGCCGTCCTGCTTCGGGGTGCCGAGATCGCCCCGGAGGCACACGAGGTTCGCTGTCTTGCCGCCGCACGCGGCCGCACGGAAGGAATTCCGCTTGCATACCTGCTCGGCGTTTCTCCCTTCTGCGGAGAGGACTTTTTCTGTGCACCGGGATGCCTGATCCCGCGTGCCGATACGGAAACGCTCGTGGAGGAGGCCGCTGCACGGCTTCCGAAGGATGGGATCCTGTGGGATCTGTGTACGGGCTCCGGCTGTGTGCCGATCTCCGTGCTTCTTCAGAGAGAAGATGCCGCTGTGGCGTGGGGCGTTGAGCTGTATCCGTCCGCCATTTCCGCGGCGGAGCGCAATCGTGAAAAATTTGCGGACGCCCTTGCCGGCCGCTTTCATCTGATGCGCGGCGACGTGCTTTCCGGTGAGAAGCCGGACACGCCTGCCCCCTCCGTCATTACGGCAAATCCGCCGTATATCTCCACCTCCGTGATCGATACGCTCGACGTCCAGGTTAGAATGGAGCCGCGCACGGCGCTGGATGGCGGCGAGGACGGTATGGACTACTACCGTGCGATTCTTGCCGGATATCTTGGATGTCTTGCGCCCGACGGCGCGCTGATCCTTGAGATCGGCTACGATCAGAAGCGTGCCATCCGCCAGCTTGCGGCAGAGTACGACTGTACCTGCATCATCCGGCGTGACTACGACGGCAATGACCGCGTGGCGGTCATCAAGCCGCATTGCGCACAGTGAGACCGCGGGGATCGGTGCTCCTCGCCGCGGCAGCCGCACTGCTTGGCTGTGCCGTGCTCCTTATACTGCTCGGCGGCCTGTGCCCTGCGCGTACCCTGCTTGGCATCCCGTGTCCCGGATGCGGCATGAGCCGCGCCGTGTGTGCCGTGCTTTCCCTTGACTTTTCTGCCGCGTTTGCGTACCATCCGCTGTGGCCGCTTTTGCCCCTCGTGGCAATCCTTCTGTTTCGTGCGATCCTTCCGCGTGCCGCCCGGTCCTGTCTGCATACGCTGCGTGTGTCCGAGGCGGCATATCTGCGTGCTGAGGCCATTTTGTGTGCGCTGCTGCTTGTGGCGTTCCTTGCGGTCTGGGTGCTCAGGCTGTGCACCGGATGGCGCGGATAAGGCCGCTGCATACCGTTCTGAAAATACGCATATACCGTGAAGCGGGAGCACCCAAGCCGTGCTCACCTCATAAGAAAGGACGCCATCTGCGATGGATGGCGCATAAGACCGCGATGAAAACACAAGTTCTCTGCCTCTTTGGCGGAAAATCCTCAGAGTATAAGGTATCTCTGCGCAGCGCCTGTACGGTGCTTGCATCTCTTGATTCCGAAAAATACGACGTACGTGCCGTTGGCATTACCGAGGCCGGCCGCTGGTATCTCTATACCGGCGAGCACGCGCGCATTGCGGACGATACGTGGCATACGGATGCGGCGAATCTGCGCCGCGCGATGCTTCCCTCCTCCTTCGGAGAGGGCTGTCTGTACGTGGAAGCAGAGGCGGGTGGACGGTTTGATACGTATCCCGTGGACGTCGTGATCCCCGTCGTGCACGGTGCCTACTGCGAGGACGGCACGCTGCAGGGTTTACTTTCCATGACGGGAATCCCGTACGTCGGTCCGCATACTGCCGCGTCTGCCATTTCGATGGATAAGGCGTATACCAAGCTTGTGCTTGCCAATTTCGGCATCCCGCAGGCACGGTGCGTCGTTCTGACGCGCGCCCGCGTGGAAGCGGATGCGTCGGGTGCAATCGCAGAGGCAGAGGGCGTCAGCGCGTATCCGCTGTTCGTTAAGCCTGCCAATGCAGGCTCCTCCGTCGGCGTTTCCCGTGCTGACAACAGAGAGGCGCTGCGCGCAGCGCTGGCACTTGCCGCCATCCACGACGATAAGATATTGGTTGAGGAGTGCATCGTCGGCCGTGAGGTAGAATGTGCGGTGCTTGGCAATACCGCTCCCGAGGCCGCCGTCCCCGGCGAGATCTGCTCCGGTGCGGAATTTTATGACTACGATGCCAAATACGTCAACGATACCTCCTCCGATTACATTCCCGCCCGGATCTCCGAGGCTGCGCGGGAGGCTGTGCGTGCATACGCCGTGCAGATCTACGAGATCCTCGGATGCCGCGGACTTTCCCGCGTGGACTTCTTTGTGACCGAGGACGAGCGCATCGTGTTCAACGAGATCAATACGCTCCCCGGCTTTACCTCTATCAGTATGTATCCAAAGCTTTGGAATGCCATGGGAGTGACCACGCCCCAGCTGCTTGATCGGCTGATTGCGCTGGCACTTTCCGACGATGCGGGGAAATGAGCGATGACACAACGGATACGGAAACGCCCGATCGGCGTGTTTGATTCCGGACTTGGCGGATTGAGTGCTGTGCGCAGGATCCGACAGCTTCTTCCGGGTGAGGACCTCGTGTATTTCGGTGATACCGGCCGCGTGCCCTACGGCACGCGCTCGCGTGATACCATTCGCCGCTACGCCGCGCAGGATCTGCGCTTTCTTTTGACCGAGGCGGATTGCCGCGCCGTCGTGGTTGCCTGCGGTACGGTTTCCGCCAATGCGCTGGACGATCTTGGGGCTGCGTACGACGTGCCGATCATCGGCGTGATCGAGCCTGCGGCGCGGGCGGCTGCGTGTGCCACGAGGAACGGACGCATCGCCGTCATTGCCACACCATCCACGATCGCATCCGAGGCGTATACCAAGGCCCTGCACGCAATCGATCCCTCCTATACCGTGATCGGGCAGGCGTGCGCGCTGTTCGTTCCCTTGGTGGAAAACGGTTTTGTAAGCCCGGACGATCCCATACCGCTTGCCGTTGCCGAGCGGTATCTTGCACCCGTGCGTGAGGCGGGTGCGGATACGCTGATTCTGGGCTGTACGCATTATCCGCTGCTTGCGGAGGTCATTGCCCGGGTGCTTCCCGGTGTAACGCTCGTCGATACCGGCAGAGAGGCGGCGTATGCGCTGTCCGAGCTGCTCGCGCAGGAGCCCTGTGACGCCGGCACGGATACGGAGCCCGGCACGATGCGCTTCTTCGTCAGCGATGAGCCGCAGGGCTTTGCCAATGCTGCGGCTCGCTTCCTTGGCGAGGCGCTCCCCATTGCCGTGCAGCGGGTAAATATTGAAGCATACTGACACGATAAAAGGAATCTTACTATGACGGAAAACCAAACGGTGATACACGGCGCACCGCGCTATGAATATTCTGCCGACGTGATGGTTCATATGTGTGACGATGCGCGCATCTGCCGCCCGGCGGATCTGATGCGCTTTATGCAGGAGAGTGCAACGCGCCAGCTTGAGGAGCTCGGTCCGGATGCCGAAACGCTCCGTGCGCTTGGCAGAGCGTTTATTCTGAGCCGCATCTCCATTGATTTCCCGACGCCCGTGCGGACGTTTTCGCGGGTGCGGTGCACCACGTGGCCGTGTCCTTCCGGCCGCGGCGCGGCGTTTGACCGCTGCTTTGAGATCTTCGACGAGCAGGGCGCGGCGGCGGCGCGCGCCGTTTCCCAATGGGCATTTCTTGATTACCGCAATCATCGGCTTCTGCGCGGGGAGGACATGGATCTCTCCTTTGTGCGCGACGAGCAGGTGGAGGTATCCCTGCCCCTGCGCTTCCGTATTCCCAAGGATGCCGTGCTTGCGCAAATCGGGGAGAGACGGGTCTGCTACAGCGATATTGATACCAACCGCCATATGAACAATACGCGGTACTGCGATCTGTACTGCGATTTTCTGCCGATGGCAGGTGCGCGCGTCACCGCGCTGTCCGTTGCGTTTGCAAAGGAAGCGCTGCCCGGTGAAACGATCACGGTGCTCCGCGCGGAATCTCCGGACACGCCGGGGCTGTTCTATTTCCGTACGCTCTGTCCGGACGGCTCCGTGAATACGGAGGCGACGGTGCGTCTTGCGCGGATCGTATCCTGAAAAAGCATGAAAATCCAATAAGAAAAGCAAACGGACGATACAGGTATCGTCCGTTTGCTTTTTGGTGTGTTTTCGATTGAGGGCGAAAAATCCGTCAGCCGCCGAAGAAAAGGATCGCGTCTGCGACAAGAGAGCCGTATTCGGTCCATGCCTCCTCGTCGTAATGCTCCGTCAGGAAATAAATGATCGCCTTCTTCGCACATTCGTAACTTGCCGTATCTACAAGGTACGCATTGGGCATCTTCTCTGCAAGAAGCCGAATCTGCTCGTTGCGCCAGCGGACGTTGGCGTTGAATGCTTCACATCCGGGATGATCGAATTCCGGCATCGTACACACAATGAGCTTGGAGCCCGTTGCTTCGATCGTTTCAAACAGTGACTTCAGATACGAAAGCTCCAGATCTCGGTTGTATTCTCTTGGGGGATTCAGCCCCTCGTAGTTCATGAGGTCCTCCTGCCCCGGGAAAAAGCAGATATGACGCGGTTCATCCCCGAGGTTGCCGCGATAATTCGCGCTCAGCCACGCCGTGGAGAGCGAGGGCTTGGTGAAATGGTGTACCTCCAGCGTGTCGCTGAGTTTTTCGCCTGCAAATCGCACCATCCATTTGGAGATCTCGCCGCCGAGAAGTAAAACGTGCGGTTTTTCCGGAAGCTCAAGCACGGTTCCGAGGCTGACTGCCGTTTCCGTGGGACCGCGGCGGCAAACCTTGCCCTTGGGCATATGGCGCGTAAAGCGTTCGTATTGCTCCCGGCGGACGGAAAGATCGCATACTGCGCCGTCCTCCGGCATCCGGCAGTCACCGGCAAGCGTACAATGCAGATTGCAAAGCAGCTTTGCGCCGAGCGCAAGATGGCGGCCCGTGCCGTCATCCAGGGCAGGAAGCTTGATCTGGCAGAATATGGCGTTTCCGGCGCCCACACGGACGGAAAACAGGATGGGGGAGCGATTGAGGAACCAATCGGCACGGCGGATGTCCTTGGATAGATGGATGTATTCTCCTCCATACTTGGGCTGCGACCAGTCGATTCTGTGTGCTGCTGCAAGGATGCTGTATGCAGGAGAGGCAAATACGGCGTTCATGCCCTCGATTTCGATACCGCAATCGAACATCGGCCTCTGGAAGGCGAGATCGTGGTTGGAAATGCCGAGCAGAAGCGGATCGTAGTTTGCTTCAAAGGGCTGTGGAATCAGCAGTTTGTCGTAATATTGAACGTAGCGCTTCGGCGTGTCGCGGCGTGTCCAGCTGACTGCCGCCTTGATGCAGGGGGTTCGGACTCCAAGATACGGCTCCCGTACCGCAAGCGGCTGCTCTGTCAGCGAGCGGAGCGCAGGAATGCTGTTCTCATCGGCACCGAGAAACAGAATCTGTCCGCCGCTTTGCAAATAGCGCTTCGTACGCGCATCCTGTGCGAAGGACGCAAACGCAGGTGCGGTGCTGTCTGCAATCACACAGCCTGCCGTATCAAGCGCTTCCCACGAAAACGCCTCGCAGACAAGACCTGTCGCATCCAGATACGTACGCCATTCCTCCCCGGCAAGCAGCAGCGTTGCCGCGCCTTGGGTGGGCTCGTATTCGCTCAGCCAGGACAGGATGTTGAGAAGCAGCACTGCGGATGCGGGCGTGGAGGTGCATGTTTGCAGCAGACGCAGGGACGTTGCAATGCAGGCGCCGCGTCCGGGATATTGCTCGGTGATGGCGGCGTACACGGCGTCCTTGTCGCCGGCAAGCACGGTGCGCTGTCCCGCAGTCGGATCACATTCCAGTACGCCGTGGAGCAGATCTTCTGCAAAAATGAAGCTTTCGGCGCCAAGTCCGCGGAGGATGCGGTGTTCAGGTCCGTTGAGCAGAAGACGCGGAGAGGGAGTGACGCCGTCCGGACGGATGCCCTTTTCCAGAAGCAGAACGCGTGCACCGGCGGAGATTCGCGTGCGGAGCGCATCCGAATCCCGTTCCGTCACGAGAACGTCGGCATCCTCCGGCTCTGTGCAGATACAGCCGAGGGCCGTAAGAGCGGCACGGAGTGCAGGCTCCTCCTGGGAAACACCGATGCGGAAGGCGGAAAATGCGTCTTTGTATTCCGAGGGCTGCGGGAATACGGTGATCTCCTCCTGCCAGCGTGCGCCGGGCACACCGTCAAGGAAGAATTCCCTGACCAGATAGGCATCTGTAATTTCACGCACGCGCGGAATGACAAAGCGGCTTTCCACCCCGTGGATCATCTGTCCTGCCTGGACGGAGATGGGGAGCGTCTGCTCGGAGAGCACGGTTCCATCTCTTGCTTCCAGACGGCAAACCATGCTGTCGGCATCGCGCAGATCCTCGTAGAAAAGCGTTTCCGTGCGGGTGATGACGGAGTCACCGAAGCAAACCCACTGTGTCTGATAATACTGATCGGGGGATGATAAGAAGCGGATCGGCTTCAGATACCGTTCAAAGACGTAGTATCCGGGGTTGGGCTCCAGCTCCGGCAGGCAGGGATCCCAAAGATTGAGGGGCGAGGAGCAGGAGGGATACTGCATGGGCTTGACACCGGGGCCCTCCAGCGTGTCGTACTGCGGCTCGATGCCGCGGTGCCAGTTCAGCGGCTGATAGCGGTAGAACAGATCGAAATAATCCCACGGGATGTAGGCGTTGACACGGTGCAGCTCGCCGCCGAAGACCTTTCCCTGCGTCATCTGTGCGATGTCGGAGCGGATCTCATTGCCGTCGCGCCAGAGGCCCGTGGCGTAATCCTGGCTTGTAACCTCATAGCCGGCGGAGGCGTTGTGGAGCGGACGGTTGTGCTGCCAGACGTTTCCAAGCTCGTCCCAGACCATGGGCTTGTCGGGGCCGAATTCCTCCCATTCGTCAAAAACGGAGGCGGCGTTGTAATGATGGCCGATGGCATCTCCGCAGAGGGACCAACCACTGAAATCCGAAGAAAAAATGGGACGGGTGGAATCCAGCGTTTTTGCAAATTCGACGAGCTCTGGATGCTCACCGCCGCCGTTCCAGCGCAGTTCATTGGAAACGCTCCAGATGATGACGGACGGATGGTTGCGGCTGTCCTCGATCATGCGTGTCATATTGTCCTTCCAGACGGAGGGATCTTCCGGAACCTTAAAGAAATTCTCAGCCTCTGCTTCAATGAGGAAGCCGAGCTCGTCTGCCGCTTCATAGAGGGATTTGTGGCGCGGACAGGTGTGCATGCGCATAAAGTTGAGGCCTGCCTCCTTGAGCCCCTGTATAAAATGGACGGCGTATTCCTTCGTATCCATCAGCGCGCCGACGTAATGATCGCCGTTGCCGCGCAGGTACAGCTCCTTGCCGTTGAGATAGAAGTGCGGACCGTTCACGGTGATCTCGCGGAAGCCAAAGCGGATCGTATCGGCGTCGAGGAGCTGCATACGGCCTGGTGCGGCGATCTGAATTTCCAGATGATACAGATACGGATCGTGCGTAAACCACAGGTGCGGATTCTCCCACGCGCGTGTATCACCGATGACGAGGGTTTCCCCGCCATCAACGGAAACGGTCTGCCACGGGAAGGAGAGTACCTCCTTGCCGTCGCGATCCAGTACCCGTGCGCGGACCTCTGCAGCCGCCGCGTGCGCGGCGCGGTTGACAAGCGTTGTGTGATAGGTGAGCGTGCCCTTGGAAACGGACGTTTCAACGTACGTCTTTTCGGCGGAAAGATCGGAAACACACAGCAGATACACGTCCTTCCAGATGCCGCGCCAGTTGTTATTGTCACCGCTGTAGGTCAGAGAGGGGGCGGCCTCTACCGCGAGTGTCAGCGTGTTCTCACCCTCATGCAGATAGTTGCCGATGGAAAAGGAAAACGGATACGAGCCCTGATGGGACTCACCGACCTTTTGCCCGTTGACGTACAGATGGGAGTGGAACAGGCATCCCTCACATACGAACAGGATGTGTGCGTTGAGCATTTCTGCGGTAACGTCTATGGTGCGGCTGTACTCCGCATCCTGGTTCCGCCATGCTTCTGGGAAGGGGAATGCGTTCCACATACGCTGACCTTCCGGGCTGGAGTATGAGGAGGGAACGCGGATCGTTGTTTCATCTCCTGCGCAGCAGAATCGCCAGATGCCGTTGAGATCGGTGCGTTTGCGGATTTTCTGATACATTATAATCAACTCCTTGTCCTGATTGTAGATTGAATGATTTTTTTATTGTGCGTTGGGGATGCGGGTATTCACTCGGTGTCTGTTTCCTTCAGTGTCAGATAAAACGCCTGGATGGCGGGAGCGGTGTGCGCCGTGTAGGCGGCGTCGTAGACGGTTCTCTCTCCTGCGCCGATGCCGTAGATGCAGACGGTGTCGCCCGGGAGCAGATTGACGGTATTCTCCGTCAGATCGCGTACCAAAAGAGAAATGCGGCTTTCGCTGTCCGTGCAGAGATACCAGATGTATCCGTCCTCGCCAAGCTGCTGGGATTCGCTGTCCGTGATGCGCTCCGTGACCTTCAGCGTCAGCGTGATGCGCTGGTCGAGATATGCGTTTGGCGTGCGGTAGTAGGTCACAGCATCCACAGCAGTACAGGAGGGGGCGTATTCCTCTATGGAAACGGTGGGACGGTCCGGCGTATCAGAGCCCTGCGTTATGACGTGCAGGAGGATTCCGCCCACACCCCATGAAACGAACACGGTGTAGAGCAGTGCCGCGGCGGCAAAAAGCACCTTGCTTTTTGTTTTATGCGGGCTTGTGATGAGCAGAATGATGCCCACGATGGGCATAAACAGCATTGCAAGTGCAATGAACCAAAAGGAGTGATACCATTCCACGAAGACCACGCGCGAGGAGGCGCGTGAGTAGGACTGCTTTTTGTGCTTGGGTGCTGGGCGTGTGCCGGCGCGGCAATCCTCCGGACAGTACGCGCCGCAGATGGGGCAGTTGTCCGCATCCGGTGCGAAATAACTGCCGCATTCGGGGCATTTGTTCAGGTCGGGGCGATTCAGATCGTCGGTGTCGTGTGAGCCAAGAAGCTTTCCCATAACGGGTGTCCTGCCTTTCTTTTGGTATGATGGAGCTTGGGACTGTGCGGTTATTTGTCAAGGATACCGGTTACGTAATAGTATCCGTAGGTGTTGTCGTAGGATATCTCCACGTCGCGCAGCGTATCGGGAATATAGATCTGTCCCTTCGTCGGTGTCTGTCGGTAGATGACGTAGGTGCGGCTTATCCCGTCCTCTCCCGTGAAGTCAACAAGATAGCAGCGGCGCTTGGTGGTATAGGATTCGTCCAGGTATTCCTCCAGCGGCATACGGTCGCGGTACAGGAGTGCCGCGTGCGGCGTGCCGACGTAGTGGATGTGCCACGGCTGGAAGAACACGCCCGTGTGCTCTCCCTCCCAGAACGGATAGCGGATGGCAAAGCCGAAGCGCCATGCGTTGTGGTACAGCCATTCTGCCAGGTCGTCGGTCATATAGGTGCGGAAGTCCACGCCCTCGATGAGCAGATCAACGGAGGTGCCCGTGATGTGCTCGGAGGTGTCGTAGTATTCCGTCATATAGCAGTCGTTGCCGTGGTCGCGTGACGGATCTCTGCCCTCAATATAGGAGTCACCCAGAAGGAAGCGTCTTCCCGTTTCCGCCTCTGCCGTCTGCAGCAGCGCAAGCAGGTGCTCTGCAGCACCGCGGACCATGGTGACAGAGCCCCATCCCTCAAGCTCGGGGGTTTCCAAAAGCCTTGAGAAATCTTCTCCGTGGATGAAATATCGGTCGTTGAGGACGTACAGACCGTTGGTGTAGCGGATGCCTGCCTCATCGTAAAGTCCGCGCTGCAGATCGTCAATCGCGTAGTACGCAATCTGCGTTTCGGGATCGCAGATATCCTCGATATAGTCGGTGAACGTTACCTCGGATACGGTGCTGATGCGGCTTTTGCCGAAATAGCGGTCGATGATGCCCCACGTGACGTTGGGGCGCGTGAGCAGAAGGATGATCCAGATCAAAGCGCAGATTCCGAGGAAGATTCCCCAGCTGCGTGCCAGGCGGAGCCAGCGTTTGGTGCGTTTTTTCATATTTATGTTCCTTTCTTTGCAGAATTGGGACTGGTTTTGCGAAGCAAAATCGCCGCCGCCTCGGTGGCGAAGGTCACAAAACGCCGGGCGGTTGCACTTACGTGTCCAAGCCCCATAGAAGTTTCCCTTACCCTTCAGCCTCCTCCAGCGCGCGCAGATACGGCGTGAGCAGATCGGACATCTCTTTTGGCGTTGCGGCGCGCATGATGTCGGCACGCAGGGCGGCAGAGCCCGGCAGGCCCTTGGTGTACCACGCAAGGTGGCGGCGCCCCTCCTGAATACCGGTATAGTCACCCTTTTGTCCGATGAGGCGCTCCAGATGTGCCATTGCGGTCTGCAGGCGGCGGGCTGGGGTTGGCGGCGTGTAGGGGATGCCGTCCATGTCTGCGGCGATCTCCTCAAAGATCCACGGGTTTCCGTAGGAGCCGCGTGCGATCATCACACCGTCGCATCCGGTTATCTCGCGCATCCGGCGGGCGTCTGCGGCGCAGTAGATATCGCCGTTTCCGATCACGGGGATATGCGCGGGGACGGCATCCCGGACGGCCGCAATGCTGTCGTAATCGACGGGCGGTGCGTAGAGCTGTGCGCGCGTGCGTCCGTGGACCGTAATGCAGGCAACGCCGAGGGAAGCGGCGATGCGTGCAAGCTCCGTACAGTTTTTGTGTCCCGCATCCCAGCCTGCGCGGATCTTGACGGTCACGGGCAGGTCGGTCGCACCGCGTACCGCCTCGATGATGCGGCCGGCAAGCACGGGGCTTCGCATCAGTGCGGCGCCCTCGCCGTTGTTGACGATCTTTGGCATGGGACAGCCCATGTTGATGTCGATGGCGGCGGGGATTTGGATGCAGGGCGTGTCAGGTGAGGAAAGGACGCCGGCGGCATACGCCATGATCTCCGGCTCCGATCCGAAGATCTGAACGGCACACGGCATCTCATACTCCGCGATTGCCGCAAGACGCGCGGTCTTTTTGTCATGGTACCACAGCGCCTTTGCGGAGATCATCTCCGTAACGGTATAGTCAGCCCCGTGTGCGGTGCAGACGGCGCGGAAGGGTGCATCGGTCACGCCCGCCATCGGGGCGAGCATCAGACCGTGCGGAAGTGAAGCTGCTCCGATGGATAGGCCGCCGGAGACGGAATGGGTTGTCATAGACTTGTCGGATTCCCCTTTATCGTGTCAATGCGTTTGTTTTTGGTTTCTCTATGTATATTGTAACGGAAAAATGTGAATAAATCTTTAACGCGAAGAAAAAAGCACGATTCCCCATTGCAATATTTTCAATTCTGTGGTAAAATAAGTGTAAGAAACGATTTTCCCCAAGGAGGCATTCCCCGCCATGTCAACACATCGCTCATCCGCACCCACGCCGCCGAAGAAAAAGTCCGGCGCCCTCATCACCGCCGTTTACGTAATCGGAATCGCGCTTTCCGTCGGCGGATACGTGTTTACCGAAGCCTCCGGATATCTCATTCCCGGACTTTCGCCGCTTGCGCTGGCGGCGGTGATCGCCGTATACGCCTGGGAGCATTACCAGAAAAACCGCGCCAATCGTGACGGAATGCTTGTGCCGCAGATGGTCATTTTCTGCATTTTGATCGGCGTTAACGTATTTTGGGCGATTTTACAGATCTATGCGCTCATTGTCGGCGGATAAATCGGAGGAGGAGGACCTCCTCTCTTTTTTTATCCCGTTTTCTGAACTTTTTTTGTCATACCCATTGCTTTTTTTGGGGGATTGATATATAATAATATAATATAGCGGACATATTGTCCGAAAACGGAAGAACCGTTCCAAAGAAAGGATGGATATATATGAAGAGAATTACCATCAAGGAGATCTACCGCGATCCGGCAGGATTTGACGGACAGGTGATCACCGTTGCCGGATGGGCAAGAAACATCCGCGCCAGCAACGCATTCGGATTTATCGAGCTCAACGACGGCAGTTATTTCAAAAACCTTCAGATCGTGCTGGAGGATGAGAAGCTTCCCAATTATCGGGAGATCGCACATCAGAATATCGGCTGTGCTCTGATCGTCCGCGGTACGCTCGTGCTGACACCCGATGCTAAGCAGCCCTTTGAGCTGAAGGCTTGCGAGGTTGAGATCGAGGGTGCCTCCACGCCCGATTATCCGCTGCAGAAAAAGCGCCACACCATGGAATATCTGCGTACCATCGCGCATCTGCGCCCGCGTGCAAACACCTTCAACGCCGTGTTCCGCGTGCGCTCCGTTGCCGCGTATGCCATCCATAAGTTCTTCCAGGAGCGCGGCTTCGTGTACGTCAATACGCCCATTATCACGGGCTCCGACTGTGAGGGGGCCGGCGAGATGTTCCGCGTAACCACCCTGGATCCCGCAAATCCGCCGCGCAATGAGGACGGCTCCGTTGATTACTCTCAGGACTTCTTCGGCAAGTCCACCAATCTGACCGTATCCGGTCAGCTTGAGGCGGAAACCTTCGCTATGGCGTATGCCAATATTTATACCTTCGGTCCGACCTTCCGCGCCGAGAACTCCAATACCCAGCGCCACGCCTCCGAATTCTGGATGATGGAGCCGGAGATCGCGTTTGCAGATCTTGCCGACGATATGGCGTTGGCAGAGGATATGATCAAGTTCGTCATTCGCTACGTAATGCAGGAATGTGCGGCAGAGATGGAGTTCTTCAACAGCTTTGTGGATAAGGGCCTCATCGAGCGTCTGACGGCGCTCGTCAACAGCGAGTTTGGTCACGTGACCTATACCGAGGCGGTCGAGCTGCTCAAGAATTCCGGAAAAGAGTTCGACTATCCCGTTGCGTGGGGTATTGACCTGCAGACGGAGCACGAGCGCTATCTGACGGAGGTCATCTTCGGCAAGCCCGTATTCGTGACGGACTATCCGGCGGAGATCAAGGCGTTCTATATGCGCCTGAACGACGACGGCAAGACCGTCGCGGCAATGGATATGCTCGTTCCCGGCGTCGGTGAGCTCATCGGCGGCTCACAGCGTGAGGAGAGAGAGGATTATCTTGCACGCGCCATTGAGAAGTTCGGCCTTGTACCCGAGGATTACAGCTGGTATATGGATCTGCGCAAATACGGCGGTACACGCCACGCAGGCTATGGTCTTGGCTTTGAAAGACTTATCATGTATATTACGGGTATTCCGAACATACGTGACGTTGAGGCATTCCCGAGAACTGTAGGCTCTGCTGATTTTTAAGGCGTAATTTTAAGGAGATTTTATGAAAAAATACTGTGATATGAGCCGAGAGGAGCTTCTTTCGGAGCTTGATTGGTTAAATAGTGCGTACGAGGAGAAAAAGGCGCAGGGCTTAAAGCTTGATATGTCCCGCGGAAAGCCCGGACGCGATCAGCTCGACATCACCATGGATATGCTTACTTCCATGAGTGCCGAGGACTGCATAAACGAAAACGGATTTGACTGCCGTAACTACGGTCTGCTTGACGG
>JAGBZV010000069.1 GCA_017628075.1 Clostridia bacterium | reverse complement strand
GTCTGTCGTTTTATAATCCGGCTGACACAGCATGGCAACGCGGTAGCCTTTTGCTTCCAGTACACGGGAAATGATTGATGCGCCGAACGACGGATGGTCTACGTACGCATCACCGCATACGTAGACGAAGTCCGGCTGCTCCCAGCCGCGTTCCTCCATTTCTGCGCGCGTAACCGGCAGGAATCTTGCATCATCTGCGCGGAACATACCGCACCTCTCTTTCTCCCAGCATCAATGAATCTTCGTATACTGCAAAAACCTCGGGCATGAAATCGCCTGTTTCAAAGGGGACCTCCAGATAAAGCGTCCCACGGTCTTCCTCGCGGAACGGCTGAATCCGCAAGATCGCCTCTCCGCTTACCGCGCCGCGGACGTCGATGACCCAATCGTCACCGCTCAGATAGTGATCGGAAACAAGCGTGCCGTCCATATAGAAGCCGCCAAGATTGCCGCGCGCACGGATCACAAGATACGTTGCCTCTACATCCCAGCGTACGGCATAATCTCGGGACAGATCCGGCAAAGGCTCGTCCTTCACGCTAAGATGACCGAACAGCAGCTCCGATGAGCAGTACGTACTCCGCACAGCAAGCGGAGTAATTGTCAGAGGATGCAATGCAGTCGGAGCCGGCACTGACTGCATTGTCAAAACGATCTCGATGGAACCGACGGTATTGACACCCTCGTGAAGAGGAAGCTCCTCTCTCGTATCAAGTGACAGCACCGGCTTCACGCCCGGAATGATAAGTGCAGTAAAGCGCCTGCGTTCTTCATCGACCGACAACGGTTGTACGGTAAGATAGCGTGTACGCATACCGCAGATGCTCCATCCGATGGGGATAAAAAAGCTGCTGTCCTGCGGAATATCAAGCGTAAGCGAAATCGTTCTGTCTGCAAGCACGATCGTAAACAAAATATCGGGACGTGCCGGCAAAAGCTCCTCACGGATATGATTTCCGACAAACAGCACGGCACGCTCTCCATCCGAGCGAACGGAACAGCGCAGCGTTTCCGTATCCGAAAGGTCGCGCGGAAGCGTATCGGGAAGATACATCTCCATGGGAGCAAGCATTTCGCCGAAGCTATGAAGGAATTCGTGGATATAGCCAAGTGCGTAAAAGCTCGGTCTCATCTGCCCCATATCGCCGATCGGCGCCTGAAAATCGTAGGTAATAACGGGACAGTCGTTGGGATATCCCGTAGCAATGCTTTCCTGCATGGTCGTTTTACCGATTGGATTACAGCCGCCTGTATACATATAATAGCCGAGCAAATTCACACCGCAGCCAAGCTTCGTGATGACGAGTGAGGTCACATCCTTTGCCGTGATATACGGACGACGGCGATAGGTCGCCTGGTTGCCGCCTCCGACCTCACACGTCAAAAACGGATACTTATCCCAATAACGGTCCGCCGCCGTGCCGCGTGCACCAAGCAGATCCCGTCCAATGTTGCCGTCCTCTCGCTGTCGGGAAAACACGTAATTGGGGTTTGGATCCAGCACATGGACGTGGAACTCCCACGGTGCCTCGGGATAACCGCCGAACACCGGCAGCAGCGTGTCCGGAAGATCCGCATTGCCCCATGCGGTCGCCGTAAAAAGCGGCGCACGGAGTCCAAGCTCCAGAACGTAACGGCGTACCGCTTCCAGATACCCCGGACGGTCAGTCATTTCATTCTCGATCTGAATGCCAAACAGCGCAAGACCGCGCACCTGCTCTGCCACCTTGTCAAGGAAGCGGCGCATATAAAAAGCATACGGCTCGTGCTCCGTGCGCAGGCTGCCGCCCGAGATTGCAAGAAGCCAATCCGGAAATCCGCCGTTGCGGCATTCACCGTGCGCCCACGGACCAATGCGCAGACAGAAATCGAGCCCCACCTCACGGCACAGCAATACGAAGCGGCGCAGATCGCGGTTCCCTGAAAAATCAAATGTGCCGCACGTCTCCTCGTGGTGGATCCAAAATACGTAGGAGGCTACGACATCAATGCCGCCCTCCTTCATTTTGACGAGCGTTTCGCGCCAACGGTGAATGGGAACCCGACTATAGTGCATTTCTCCCATGACGGGAATCAGCGGCTTTCCGCCGCGCATCAGATAACGATTTGTAACTGTCAGAGAAGTATCACCGAAGCCCTCACAGAGCGCCGGTTCTGACATTTTTTTATCTGCCTGAAAATACATGAAGCCACCTTCTCTCTTATACGGGAATAAAACAAAAGGAATTGCCGCGCAAAACCTCTCGCCGCATCCTACGATGCAGCACGGTACTGTTTCACGCCGCAATTCCTGAAAAATTCATATCAAACGAGCGATCAGCCGCGCTTGACTTCTTCCATGATGAAGGCTTCCAAAATGTCGCCTTCCTTGATATCGTTGAATCTCTCAAGGCCGATACCGCACTCATAGCCCTGTACGACCTCCTTGGCATCGTCCTTGAAGCGCTTGAGCGATGCAATGGAGTCCTCAAAGATCACGATACCGTCACGGACGATACGGATCTTGGACTGACGGGTAACCTTACCGTCCGTGATATACGAGCCGGCGATGGTACCGACGTTGGGAACGCGAATGGTCTGACGGACCTCGGCGTGACCAAGCAGTGCCTCACGGAATTCAGGCGCAAGCATACCCTTCATTGCTGCCTCGATCTCCTCAATGCACTCGTAGATGATACGGTAGGTGCGGATCTCAACGCCCTGTGCCTCTGCAGAATCCAGCGCATTCTTGTCAGGACGAACTGCAAAGCCAATGATAATGGCGTTGGATGCAGCAGCAAGCATAACGTCGTTTTCGGTAATGCCGCCGACTGCAGTGTGGTTGACGTTGACCTTGACCTCGTCGTTGGAAAGCTTGACGAGCGATGCTCTGACCGCCTCCACGGAGCCGGCAACGTCTGCCTTGATGATAATATTGAGATCCTTGACGCCTTCCTTGATCTGCGCAAAGAGTGTATCGAGATTTGCACGTGCGGTTGCCTTGAACGCTTCCTCCTTCATGCGGTCACGGCGCTGCTCTGCAAGCTCACGCGCCATGCGCTCATCGGAAACGACGGCAAACTCATCGCCCGCCTGCGGAATCTCTGCAAGACCGGTGATCTCGACGGGAACAGAGGGACCTGCCTCCTTGATCGTACGGCCCTTATCGTTGATCATAGCACGGACACGGCCGACGGCAGTACCTGCAATCAGAACGTCACCCGCACGGAGCGTACCGGTCTGTACGAGGACGGATGCCACAGGACCGCGTCCCTTATCAAGACGGGATTCCAGCACAAGGCCCTTCGCACGGCGGTTGGGATTGGCCTTCAGCTCCTTCATATCCGCTACGAGCAGCACCATTTCCAGAAGCTCGTCAATACCCTTGTGGGTAAGTGCGGAAACGGGAACGCAAATGGTATCGCCGCCCCATTCCTCGGGAACGAGCTCGTAGTTGGTCAGGCTCTGCTTGACCATATCGGGATTTGCGTGCGGCTTATCCATCTTGTTGATGGCAACGATGATCGGAATATCCGCAGCCTTTGCGTGGTTGATCGCCTCCACGGTCTGCGGCATGATGCCGTCGTCAGCCGCGACGACGAGAATGGCAATATCGGTGGACTTTGCACCGCGTGCACGCATGGCAGTAAACGCCTCGTGGCCGGGTGTATCGAGGAAGGTGATGTCGCGGTCGTTGATGCAAACGCAGTACGCACCGATCGCCTGCGTAATGCCGCCCGCCTCACCTGCGGTGACGTTGGTGTTCCGGATGGCATCCAGAAGGGAGGTCTTACCGTGGTCAACGTGTCCCATAACGCATACGACGGGCGCACGTGCAACAAGATCCTCCTCCGCATCCTCCGTTTCCTCAAACAGGCGTTCCTCAATGGTAACCACGACCTCCTTGGTTACCTTTGCACCGAACTCGTCGGCAATCAGAGCCGCGGTATCGAAGTCGATGACCTGGTTGACGGACGCCATAATGCCGAGCAGCATGAGCTTTTTGACGATCTCGGCGTTGGTAACGTGGAGCAGTGCGGCAAGCTCGTTGACCTGCAGCTCCTCGGGAATGGTCACGTTCAGCGGCTGCTTCTTTGCCTTCTCAGCGGCGTCGCGGCGCATCTTATCCATGGCCTCGCGCTCCTTGTCGCCGCGCTTTTTCTTTCCGAACTGCTGCTGATTGTTCTGCTTCTTCAGCTTCTGCTTTGCGCCGGAGAAATCCTTTGCTGCATCCGGCACCAGCGTATCGAGCTTCTCATCGTATTTGGACAAATCCACGTTGCCCTCTGCACCGCGCGTATCAATGACGCGGGTTGAGCCGCCCGTTGCCGTAGGCTTGGAATAGGAGGTTGCCTGCGGCTGCGCAGGCTTGGGCGCTGCGGGACGGAAATTGTTTCTGGGCTGATCGTCGTCCTTGGAGAACGGACGTGCACCGCCGTTCTGCGGTCTGTCGCCAAAGCGCTGACCGTTGTTGCCTCGATCACCCTGCGGTCTGTCACCGAAGCGCTGACCGTTGTTGTTATTGCGATCGCCCTGCGGTCTGTCGCCAAAGCGCTGACCGTTGTTGTTATTGCGATCGCCCTGCGGTCTGTCACCGAAGCGCTGACCGTTGTTATTACGATCGCCCTGCGGTCTGTCGCCGCGCTGACCGTTGTTATTACGATCGCCCTGCGGTCTATCGCCGCGCTGGCCGTTGTTATTACGATCACCCTGCGGTCTGTCGCCGCGCTGGTTGGTGTTCGGACGGAACTGCACCGGCTGCTTAGGAGCCTCCGCCTTGGGAGCTTCCGCCTTGGGTGCCTCCGCCTTGGGCGCTTCTGCCTTGGGCGCTTCCGCCTTGGGCGCTTCCGCCTTGGGCGCTTCTGCCTTGGGCGCTTCTGCCTTGGGAGCCTCCGCCTTGGGCGCTTCTGCCTTGGGAGCCTCCTTCTTTTCACGCGGAATATCTGCCTCACCGGCGAGATACTGCGTCATATTCGTAATCTGGTTATCACGCGTCAGCGCCTCAACGACAAGACCGTATTCGTCGGCACTCAGGGTTGCAGTGTTCTTTTTTCCTGCAATTCCCCTCGCCTCAAGAATGTCAATGATGGTCTTGCTCTTGACGCCGAAATCCTTTGCCATATTGCTGATGCGGCTGTTGGGAGAAGTTATCATGTATCGTATCAATCCTTTCAAATCAACTTTGCAAGTGCATCGGACAGACCGGAATCTGTGATGCCGACAGCCGAAATGCTGCCGCTTTTTCCGATCGCGCCGCCAATCTCGGCGACGGTCAGGGGAATATCGTAAAGTGGTATCTGATAATACTCACAGCTGTTTTTTACCCGCTTCCGCGTATTGTCGGAAACGTCGGATGCAAGGAATACCGCCGACGGACACCTTGAGGGAGAGCCGGAACGGATTCCGTCTACGACAAGATTCGTTCCTGCAATGACGCGCCCTGCCTTTCTTGCAATGCCGAACAGACCTGCAAGCTTCTTTTTCTTCGTCAGCGCCGCAATCAGTGCCTCTGCCTCTTTGGGATCGCCGGGCATTTGCGGGATCTGCTGTTCGGTATGCTTATCCTTCAAGGACGGTCATCTCCTTTTCAATGGCGGTTATGATTTTCTCCGGAATCTCACAGGAGAGTGCATTCTGCAGCCTTCCCGCCCGCGCTGCCTTTGTCAGGCACTGAGGGCTGCGGCACAGATACGCGCCGCGGCCGGATCGTTTTCCGGTACGGTCCACAAGGATCTCACCCTCGGGTGTACGCAGAACGCGGATAAGCTCCTGCTTGGTTCTTCTTTCATTGCAGCCGACGCATTTGCGCTCGGGCTGCTTCTTCTTCGGTTTTTCCTTGGGTGCAGACATTGGGTTCACCTGTCCTTCGGCGTGCTTCAGTTGGTCTTGATGTCGATCTTGAAGCCGGTCAGACGCGCAGCCAGACGGGCGTTCTGGCCCTCCTTGCCAATGGCAAGAGAAAGCTGGTCGGGTGCAACGATTACGCGCGCTGCGCGCTCACCCTCTGCGATCTCCACGTCCAGCACGTTTGCGGGAGAAAGTGCTGCACGGACGTATTCTGCCGGATCCTCGGAATACTTGACGATATCAATGCGCTCTCCGTTGAGTTCCTCAACGATGCGGTTGATACGCATACCCTTATTACCGATGCAAGCGCCGATCGGATCAACGTTTTCGTCCTCAGAGGAAACTGCCATCTTGGAGCGGGAGCCTGCCTCGCGGATGATGCTGCGGATGGTGACGATACCCTCCTTGATCTCCGGAACCTCCAGCTCAAACAGGCGTCTGACAAGGCCGGGATGTACGCGGGAGAGCGTGACCAGCGGGCCCTTCGTTTCCTTCTTGACCTCGGTAACGAGCACCTTGATCTGGGTATCGGGAGTATAGGTCTCACCGGGGATCTGCTCAGCCGCAAGCAGCGTTGCATGGCTGGTACCGGTATCGACGACGACGTTGCCCGTATTGGAATCGATGCGCTCAACCTTTGCGGTGATGATTTCATCCTGCTTGGATTCGTACTCACGGATCATCATGCCGCGCTCCGCCTCGCGGATGCCCTGGATGATGACCTGCTTTGCCGTCTGCGCGGAAATACGGCCGAAGGCCTTTGTCTTGAGCTCGGTTTCGCAGACGTCACCGATATTCAGACGCTTGGAGTGCGCACGCGCCTCCTCAAGCGTAACCTCGGTTGCAGCATCAACGACCTCCTCAACGACGGTCTTCTGCTCGTATACGCGAACCTCCTTCTTACGCTCGTCAATAACGACGCGGACGTTGGAGCCGCCGCGCTCACGCTTAAACGCCGTGATCAGCGCAGCCTCAACCTTGCCGATCATATATTCCTTCGGAATGCCCTTTTCCTTTTCGAGCAGGTCCAGTGCTTCGAAAAATTCCTTATTCATGATTGCTTATTTCCTCCTGTTGTGATTCGGTTTATCTTTGGTCCTTATTTGGGAATGCTCAGAAATCAAACGCCGCGTGTACCGCAGCAGCCTTTGCGCGGGGCAGATCGATCCTGCTCTGGCCGACCGCAAGATGAAGAACGTCCTCGTCCTCATCGTACGCCTCAAGAATACCGCGCAGCGTCTTGGCGCCGCCGGCCTCGGGGAGAGGTGCGTACAGCTTCACGGCGATATCACCGCCGACGAAGCAGCTGAAGTGCCACGGATATTTGAGCACGCGCTCAATGCCGGGCGAGGATACCTCCAGGTGATACGCCTGCTCAATGGGATCCGCCTCGTCAAGCGGAGCGTCGATGGCGCGATGCAGCTTTTCGCAGTCGTCAATGGAGATGCCGTTTTCGGAATCAATGGTAATGCGCAGATACCACTCAGAGCCCTCCCGCACGAACTCAACGTCCCAGATGACGTAGCCGAGCTGTGCGGCAATGGGCTCGACAAGCTCCCATACGGTGCCTGCGATATTGCGCACGTTGCGTTTTTCGTTTGCCACTTTTCATGCTCCTTTTCGGGTTTTCGCAAAACAAAGAGAGCAGGCCGTGCAACCTACTCCCCAATCTTACAATATTCTATGCTATAAGTATACCACATTTTCTTCAATATTGCAAGAGGGAAAGCAAATTTTCCCATAATTTTCGCCGCCAAATTCCGCGCTTCGGCACAGCCTCCTTTTGTGCAACATCACAACACGAAAACGGCCGTATTCGCCGCCCCAGAGTGAATGCTCTGTGATAAGAGCGTGACTTTTACGGGGAATTTCTCTCTTTTTTTAAAAAACGCCGCAAACATCGCATATCACCCCCAAATCGTTCAAGAAATGTTCACAATACTGTGATATACTTTCTTCATCTGTATTGATTCAATAAAGTCGGCACCCGGCCGAGCAGACGCCGGCGGGCCGCCCCACAGAAAAGAAAGGAACACGCAAGATGATCAAAATTGAGAATCTGGTAAAGCAGTACGGCGACATCCGCGCCGTGGATAATATCAGCTTCGAGGTCAACGAAGGCGAGATCGTCGGATTTCTCGGCCCCAACGGTGCCGGAAAATCCACCACGATGAATATGCTGACCGGTTATCTGTCCTCCACCTCCGGAAAAGCGATGATCGACGGCATCGACATCCTTGAACAGCCTCTGGAAGCGAAAAAGCGCATCGGCTTTCTTCCCGAGCAACCTCCCCTTTATCTGGATATGACCGTCGAGGAATATCTGAACTTCATTTACGACCTCAAGGGCTGCCGCCTCAACCGCAGAAAGCACCTGCTTGAGATCTGCGAGGTCGTCCGTATTACCGAGGTGTACAAGCGTATCATCCGCAACCTCTCCAAGGGCTACCGTCAGCGTGTCGGCATCGCGCAGGCGCTCGTCGGCAACCCCAAGGTCATCATCTTTGACGAGCCGACCGTCGGTCTTGATCCCAAGCAGATCGTGGAGATCCGCAATCTGATCAGAACCCTCGGCCGCAACCATACCGTCATTCTTTCCACGCATATTCTCCCCGAGGTTTCTGCCGTCTGCGAGCGTATCGTCGTCATCAACAAGGGCAAGCTGATCGCCAACGAGAAGACCGAGGAGATCTCCCGCGTCGTGGAGGGCTTCCGCCGTCTGTGTGTCAAGATCGTCGGTCCTGTGGACGAGGTCCTTGCCGCACTGAAGAACAAGGAAGGGATCGCCTACTGCGAGTGTCTTGGTCAGCGCGAGGCAGATTCCTATGCGTATCTGATCGAAAGCAGACCCGGCGTTGACATCCGCCGTCCGCTGTTCTTTGCACTTGCAGAGCGCGGCTGGGCAATGATCGGCGAGGAAACGATGGGTACAAACCTGGAGGACGTCTTCCTCGCGCTCTTGGAGCGCAGCGACGAGCGCAAGAAGAAGCGCAGCGGCACCAAGGGCAATATCATCGCAAAGTAACGAGACACACCCCCGCGCAGCTCCCATCGGAGCTGCATCCTCCGCCGCTCCGGCATCGCTTTCCATTTCCCAAGAAAGGACGCTTTCGCACAGACGAAAGCCACGGTACCATCCATGTCTGCCATTTATAAAAGAGAGATGCGGGCGTACTTCACGTCCCCCATCGGCTTTATCTTTATTGCTATCTTTTTCGTCGCCAACGGCGCGCTGTTCTCCTTCATGACTCTGCAGGCGGGCAGCACCAGCGATATCTCCAGCTATTTTCTGATGCTTCTCTTTCTGTTCATCATTCTCATTCCGCTTCTGACCATGAAGCTGTTCTGTGAGGAACGGAAGCAGAAGACCGAGCAGCTTCTGCTCACAGCCCCCATCAGCCTCGTCGATATGGTTTCCGCCAAATTCTTTGCAGCGTACTCCATGTTCGCGGGCACCTTCCTTGCAGCAACCGTGCTCAACCTCATCCCGTACTTCATTTACTGCGAGGATGTCAATCTGGCATCCATTCTCGGCAATACCGTGGGCATTCTGCTCATCGGAGGTGCATTCGTTTCCATCGGTATGTTCATCTCCGCGCTGACGGAAAATCAGTTCGTAGCCGCCATCTCCACCATTGCGATCATCGCTGCTCTGCTGTTCATCAGCTTCGCCAACGCGTATATCGGCTCCGCCCCCATCCGCGTGGTCCTCTCCTGGATCTCCATTTTCTCCCGCTTCTACGATTTCACCTACGGGATCCTGAACTTCGCATCGCTTTTGTACTATGCGTCCATCATCTTCGTCTTTCTGTTCCTGACCGTCCGCGTGTACGAAAACCGCAGATGGGCGTAAACGCCGAACAAACACCCAACCCAGAAAGGATCGAATATCACCCATGAAGAAGCAGTCCATCTCTCAGAGCAGACGGTTCAAATACGGCTCCGTCGCGGTTCTGTTCACCGTTGCCGTCGTTGCCGCGGTTATCGTTCTCAACGTGCTCGTGACCGCACTCACGCAGAAATTCTCCCTGTATGTTGACATGACGGGAGAGGATCTTTATTCCATCTCCGATGCCTGCGACAGCATGATCGACGGCCTTATTGCCGATCACGCAGGCGACACCGTTCCGCTGCACTACGAAATTCTTTTCTGCGCACCCTTTGATACGCTGGAAAACACGCAGACCACGAAGCTGATCTATAATTTCGCACGCAAGCTGGAGGCACAATATCCCGATCTCATCTCCATCGATTATATCGATATCATCACCCATCCGACGCTGGCCGAGCAGTATACCACAACGGCCGCCGCAAAGGTCAAAACGACCGATGTCATCGTCCGCAGCACCAACACCGACAGCTTCCGTAAATATTCACAGGAGGCGTTCTTCGTTACCGCAGAATCCGACGGATCCCTCTTTGCCTTCAACGCAGAGCTGAAATTCGTGTCCGCCTTCCTGCAGCTCGCAGGCGAATACAATCCCGTCGCCGTATTCCTCTCCGGTCACGGCGAGGCGGATTCCACCGCAATGCAGTCGCTGTTCGACGCAGCCGGCTTTGACGTTCTGAACCTCGACCTGCAGAAGGGCACGGAGGAGCTTGCTCCCGGTGAGCTCCCCGAATACGCAAAGGTTCTCATCATCAACAACCCGCTCTTTGACTACATCGGCGCAAACGAGGATGGGCTCGTCAATGAGATCTCCGTCATCGACGACTTCTTGGAGATCAAGGCCGACGGCTCCTCCGGCAATCTGATGGTCTTCATGAACGCAGAGAGCGCCGGCAAGCTCACGGAGTTGGAATCCTATCTTGTGGAATGGGGAATCCAGTTCGGACAGGCAACCCTCAAGGATTCCGCTTCCGCATCCTCCGTTGACGGCCAGACCATCATCGCAACGCTCCCCACGGAAGGCCTCGGCGCATCCCTGCATTTAAGCCTGCGCTCCCTGCCCTCCGTCCCGCTGACCATCGCAAAGAACGCCTGCCCCATTTACCAGGTATTCGAGCAGCGCAACGGCCGCTTGGTTTCCTCCGTGCTCACCACCACCAAGTCCGCTGAGGCATATCCGTCCGACGGCAAGGGTGATCCCGTCCGCGGTCAGTTTGATCTGATGACCGTCGTGCGCGAAACGCGCTATATTGAAAATAAGGAATGTTATTCCCACGTGCTTGCCTGCGGCTCTGCCGATTTCGGCAATTCGACCTATATGGCACAGCGCCAGTACGGAAACTCCGACATCCTCTACGCCGCTATGAGCGCCTTCGGAAAGGACAACGTTCCGATCGACATTGACTTCAAGGTGCTTGACGATATCGGACTGTCCATCTCCACAGAGCAGGCAAACGGCTGGACCGTTGCCATCATAGCGATCGTCCCGATCGTCATGCTCGTCATTGGAACCTACGTTTATATCAGGAGAAAGCATTTATGATGTTATTTGCAATATCCGGAGAACCGGAAACCGAAGCAAAATCCCAGAGCAGTACCGATATGCCGTCCGAGGAGGAGCGCCAGCTGCAGGAGGACTACCGCAGATTCGGCATTGAGGGAGAGGAAGAGGCTTCCATGGACTCCATTGCCGACGTTCTCTCCACCTTCATGGACGAGGAGAACCCGCAAAAACCAGAGGAGCGCGCAGGTCGCCGCTCCGATATATCCAAGAAAAAGCGTCTGATTCCCATCCTCGCCATCTGCGCCGCAGTCGGTCTGCTTCTCTATTACGCCGTGCTCCGCCCGATGCTGCAAACCACGACGGAGGAAAAGATCCCCCCCATCAACACGTGGCTGACCGAGCAGATGACGTCCGGTGTCATCTCCGAGCTTGAATATACGGATCTTCTCAACAAGGGAAAATGCGAGGTCCTCGGCAATCCGAACCGTATCCTGATGTTAAACCACGTCCCCAAGGCAAATATCCACTCCATTGAGGTCCAGAACGAGTACGGAACCTATACC
>JAGBZV010000068.1 GCA_017628075.1 Clostridia bacterium | reverse complement strand
TGATTCTTAATTTACAAATCTTCAATGCCGAGGTGTTGCAAGTTCTTGCAACACCTCGGCTTTTATTCATATCAATAATGGTTGATGGGAATATCGCCCTCATCCTCGCCCTTTTCGATCGCTTTGATTTCCATTTTATAGGAAAAGCTGTCATTCACCCGCACCAGAACCGTGTCACCGACCTTACGTCCCATCAGGGCCCGACCGATCGGAGATTCCTTTGAAATGATACCCTCCAGTGCATTGACGCGGACCGTCGTTACGATCCGGAAAACCGCCTCCTCCTCATCCTCCGGGATCCAGACCGTGACGCGGTCAAACAAACCGACAGTATCGGCATCACCGCTTTTATCGACTACAATCGCCGTATCGATCATTTGCTGTAAATAACGGATGCGGCTTTCGTTGCGATTCTTTTCCTGCTTTGCAGCCTTATATTCGTAATTTTCGCTGAGATCACCGTATTCTCTCGTACGCTTGACCTCTGCAAGAAGCTGCGGCCGCAATACCCTCGTGCGATGCTCAATTTCGTCCTTCATTTTCTGAATGTCACCGGTTGTCAGCTCGTCGTGCATACAAATGCTCCTTTCACGATGGAAGCGGCGGCACATCATTCATCATCGATGCACCGCCGTCCATATATTCAACTTATCGTTATTTTGCGGGAACGCTCTCTCCGCGTGCGGAAAGTATAGACTTTGCGGCCTCAATCTTGACGCACAGCGCAAACAGCCGTGCTGCGATCTCGAGATCACGCAGAGGCGGATACGAGGGCGCAATTCGGATGTTGGAATCCTTCGGATCGATGCCGTAGGGATACGTTGCACCTGCGCCGGTCATTTCGACACCGGCCTTCTTGCAGCGCGCAACGATGGCCTTCGCACAGTCCGGGAGCGAATCAAAGGAGATAAAGTATCCACCGCGCGGTTTCGTCCAGGAGCCGATCTCAAGTCCATCAAGCTCCTCACTGAGAATACTGTCGATCAGCTCAAACTTGGGACGCAGGATATCTGCATGATGGCGCATATGCTCGATCATACCGTGAATATCCTTGAAATAACGAACGTGACGGAGCTGATTGACCTTATCGTGACCAATGGTCTGAATCTGAAGCTGACGGCGAATGTCCTCAAGGTTATTTTGGGAGGTTGCAATCGCAGCAATGCAGGAGCCCGGGAAGCTGATCTTTGAGGTCGAGGCAAACTTATATACCAGATCGGAATTTCCTGCACGCTTACACTCTGCAAGGATTTCGATCAGATGATCCTGATCATCATCATAAAGATGATGGATGGTATACGCATTGTCCCAATAAATACGAAAGTCCTTTGCCGCGGGAGAAAGACGCGCGAAGCGGCGTACAGTCAGATCGGAATAAGAATATCCCTGGGGGTTCGAATACTTCGGCACACACCAGATTCCCTTGATAGAGGCATCTTCGGCAACGAGGCGCTCGATCATATCCATATCCGGACCGTCTGCACTCATCGGGACGTTGATCATCTCAATGCCGAAATACTCGGTGATCGCAAAATGGCGGTCGTATCCGGGAACGGGACACAAAAACTTGACGCAGTCAAGCTGTGACCAGGGCGTTGAGCCCATGACACCGTGCGTCATGGATCTGGAGATCGTATCGTACATGACATTGAGGGATGAATTTCCGTAAATCAGAATATTATCGGGATTGACCTCCATCATATCTGCCATCAACTCTTTTGCCTCCTTGATGCCGTCAAGGACGCCATAATTGCGGCAGTCGGTTCCGTCCTCGCACTGGAGGTCACAATCCGAGGAAAGCACATCCATCATACCCATGGAAAGGTCAAGCTGCTCCACACAGGGCTTGCCGCGCGCCATATTCAGACGCAGATCCTTTGCCTGGTATTCTTTATATTGCGCCAAAAGCGCGTGCAGTATTTCGCTCAGTTCTTCGGTAGTACAATCCTTGTAAGCCTTCATGAGAGGTCCTTTCTGTCGTTTGAACACAAAGACACCCGACATATGCAGGATTTCCGGGTTCTGTATTCAAGTAATTTGGTTATCATACACATAATGGCTATATTATACCACTATTCCCACAATTTGTCAAGGTCAAAATGAATGCTTCAAATGCTTTTCTTGCAAATTCTTTCCGTGCGCAACAAAATTTTCATCAAGCATTTAATGCATTGGCACTGAAATATTGGTCGAATACCCTTGACAAATGTTTTCATTTCGTATATAATATGTATATGAGTGTTTGTTTTCTGCAGTGTATCGATAAAAATCGTTTGCAGCAGATAACGTACAGTCGTTAAAAACAAGGGGATTTCCGGAAAGGAAGCTTTCCTTTGGGGAAAGCAGTTGATATATGGAGAAGAAGAAAACCTGGGGTGTTATGCTGGTTGGATGCGGTCATATCGGTCAGCAGCACATCGAAGATATTTATTACCGTGACAACGTTCGCATCGTTGCCTGCATCGATTATAACGAGGGGGTCGCGCATCAGTTTGCGCGCCGTTACGGCGGTGATTCCGGTGCCGCATGGGGGACTGACTATAAGCCCTTCCTTTCCCGCGAGGATCTTGATATCGTCATCATTGCAACCTATGCGGAAACACATCTCCCGATTATGCGCGATTGCGTCAATGCGGGGAAGCACGTTTTATGTGAAAAGCCGATCGCCCCGACCATTGCTGAGGCCGAGGAATTCTGCAAGGTCGTCCGCGCCTCCTCCTCAAAGGTCCTTATCGCACATATTCTGCGTCACAACCAGACGTATAAAAAGGCTGCTGAAATGATCCGTTCAGGTGAGCTCGGTGAGATCCGACTGATCCGCATGGTTCAGAACCATCACATCATGAACAAGGAGCGCTATATGCGTCTTCTTGAGGACTGCTCTCCGATCGTTGACTGCGGCGTTCACTACGTTGACGTTATCCGCTGGTTTACCGGGCTTGAAATTGCAGATATCAGCGGCATGGGCGGCATCGTATCCAAGGACGTTCCGGAAAACACCTATGACTACGGCATGATCATCATGAAGCTGGAGGGCGGCTGTACTGCATATTATGAGGCAGGCTGGACCGATACGACTGCATCTGAAAATCTCAAGGAATTTGTAGGCACGGACGGACGCATCAAGATCATCCTTTCCGATTACCGCACGCAGAACAAAGAAGAGGGCGACCTCATCGAATACTATGACAAGCGTACGGAAACCTATACCTCCATCAATATCAAATGCAAATATAAGGATATGTACGCTCAGTTCTGCGCGCTCATTGACATGATCGAAAATGACACCGAGGGCTTCCCCTCCCTGGATGATGCCATGACGGCATTCCGCGTCGTTATGCGCTGCGATGAATATATCCGCAGCAATTTACAGATCGACCAAAAAACAAGCGAGGTTGCTCTGCAGTACGTTACGGATATGATGTAAGCACGAGCCTCCCACCAACAGACGGCGCGACCCAGATCATCAAACCAATCCGACACAATACCGTTTGCGCACGGCGTCACGGCTGCACAGCTCCATTAAACGTATTATCGTAAAAAAACGTCCTCCTATGGCAGAATAGAAACGTATCTGCCATAGGAGGAATTTTTATGTTTGTTTGGTATCATCGCATCCAGCCGTGAAACGCAGCTATGCAACTGCTTCGCCGCAGGATCCTTTTATGGCGATCAGAGCTTCAGCGCGATCCTTCCAATATTGACGGAGCAAAGCGGCTGGTCGTCCTTGACGTTGAAAACGAAACGAAGCTGCGATACGGTGCAATCCGGCAGCGCCGTCAGATCTGCACGATAGCGCCGGAAGGTATATGACGCGCCCTCACAGGCGACAAGTGCTCTGCGTACGGTCGTGCTCACGCCGTCAACAGCCTCGTGCTCAATCTCAATATATCCTTCAAGCGTGCCGCGATGGTACAAATCAAGCTCCAATGAGGAAAACTTATTCAGCAGCAGTTGGTAGTAGCTGCTCGATCTTACATATGCACCAATCGGTCCGGTAACTCCTCCAATGCGGATCGAATGCGAGTAACCATCAAGCACATCAACGAATGCGTGGTCACGGCAAACCTCAGAGCCCGGAAGTGCATGCCAGACAGGATAGGAATATACATCCAAGCTGGTGACAGAGCGATCAAAATGAACCTCCCAAACGGTGTCAATATCAGGGTTCAAAAACGGCATTGCTTCCATATGAAGGCATCCGGGAGAATCATAGTCGGTTGCAAACGGAGCAACAGGATAGTCCCCTGCCCACAGGTTCGCGCCACAAGCAAATGAAGAAAAGTCATAAGCTGCGTGGCACGGATGCTCCAGGCTATCATACCAAACAGCAAGCGTATCTGCAGACAGAATTTCGCAAGCAGCAGTAACGTAATGTCCTCAATCACCCGCCACAAACCTACAGTTTACTCGATCGCCCT
>JAGBZV010000067.1 GCA_017628075.1 Clostridia bacterium | reverse complement strand
GTTCGCATGAAAATGCACCTTCACTGAGGGGCAGGCAAGGGAAACTTCTATGGGGCTTGGGCACGTAAGTGCAACAGCCCGTGTTTTATTGATTTGCAGCGGGGGCGTCGGACGATGGCGTAACCGAGAGCGCAACGGCTCCGTTTTCGTCTGTATCGGCACAGATTGCATCAATCGGCTCTGACGCATCCATAAGAAGCCTCGTGATCGGAGCTGAGAGCCGCACGGCGCAAACGCTTCTGGCGGCGTGTGCATCGGGTATTTCTGCAAGAAGATGATCGAGGAGCGTATTGGAAACCGACAGGCGGATCCCGCGCGCAAGGAGATGTCCGGAAAGCTGCTCGATCTCTCTCGTCAGAATTGCGCGCTTGGCCTCCGGCGTCAGCGGACGAAGGGAAACGACGGCATCAAAGCTGCCGAGAAATTCCGTGGGTAAAAAGCGTGCAAGCCGATCCTCGGGCCTCTCAGAGGTGCCCGGCTGCAGAAAGCCCGTCGTTTTTTGGGGATAGTGCTCCGTGTTGGCTGTCATAACGACAACGGTATGGGAGAAGCAAATGCTTCTGCCGCGTCCGTCGGTAAGAAATCCGGTGTCGATGATGCGGTGCAGCAGGCGCAGAACGTCCGGATGTGCGCGTTCAATGCCGTCAAACAGAAGAAAGGTACACGGGCGGAGTGCGATCTGTGCACACAGCTCGTCTTTGTGCCTGTAATCGCCGCCGGGGACGCCCGTCAATCGGAGGAGTGAGCGTGCATCGCTGAATTCCGACATATCGAAGCGGAGCATGGACTCCTCTCCGTCAAGCAATGCCCGGCATAAGGCGGCACCCAGAGCTGCCTTCCCGACGCCTGCAGGCCCTGCAAGGAGCAGGGACGCGCAGGGGCGATCCTCATCCGCTCCGCCGTCGTGCATACCGCGGGAGCGGTACAGCCCCTCACAAAGTGCAGAAACGGCATCCTCTTGCCCGAAGACCTCTGCGTTCAGTATTTTGGGAAGAGAAGGAAGCCGCAGTGCAATCTCAGCGCCGAGATCACAGGTAATGCCCGTGCGGCGGCGGATTGCGAGTGCCACGTCCTCGGAGGTGACGCTTGGCCGTTCATCCTTCGCGGATGGGGACGGCTCTGCGGGAGCTTCTGCTGCAAGGCGTGCCTGTTCAAGATCACCCGATAATAGCGCACGGTCCCGCAGGGATTTGGGCTCGGGCTCGTTTTTTTGCGGACGCTCTGCGGCTGCAGCGGCGCAGGCATCGTCCAAAAGATCGATGGCCTTGTCCGGCAGGTGCAGATGCGGCAATGCGCGGATGCTTTTTTCTGCCGCATCGGCAACGGCTTCGTTTGTGATGCGAACGCCGTGATGTGCCTCCAGATGCGGGACAAGTGCGTGCAGAATGGCCTGTGTCTGTGCACAGGTGGGCTCTGATACGGTAACGGTCTGGAATCGCCGCTCCATTGCACCGTCACGCGCGATGCTTTTCTGATATTCTGCAGGAGTTGTGGCGCCGATGATCTGTACGGAGGCGCGCGACAGCGCAGGCTTGAGAAGATTTGCGGCATCCGGACCACCCTCTGCCGCACCGGCTCCCATCAGAAGATGCACCTCGTCGATGAATAAAATGGCACGGTCGCAAATGAACGAAAGAACGGCCTGCAGGCGCTCCTCAAAATCACCGCGGTAGCGTGTTCCGGAGAGAAGTGCGCCCAGATCCAGCGCATACAGCGGTCTGTCACGGAGCGTGGGCGGGACCTCACCGTGTACGATGCGGCACGCCAGTCCCTCTGCAATGGCGGTCTTGCCGACGCCGGCCTCTCCGATCAGACAGGGATTGTTTTTGATTCTGTGACATAGAATACGGATCACTGCATCGAGCTCGGATTCGCGGCCGATCAAGGGTGTATATTTTCCGTCTGCCGCATCTGCGGTCATGTCGTGCAATGCGCCTGGCATTTGCGGTGCGTCGCTTTCTTCTGTGCCCGCACCGCTCATGATCGCTTCCTCTGCGGAAACGGCTGTCAGAAACGAAAGCACGTCGCCGTACAGCTCGTGCAGCGGCTGATTTCGTGCGGCAAGAATCTGTGCGGCGACGGTATCGTTCTCCGAAAGCAGGGAAAAGAGCAGATGCTCGGTGCCGATCGCGCCGTCTGCTGTGACGGTGAAACGCTGTGCCTCTGTCTCGGCGCGGCGAAGAATGCGTGCAAGCGCTGGCGTATACACAGGTGCGGCGGAGGAGTGTGTCTCTGTCTGCGGCGCGGAAAGAAGGGAGAGAACGTGCTGCTCCGCGATGCCGTGTGAGGCGAGAAGTCTTGCAGCGGTACAGGGCGCGCCCTCACGGTCCCGGACGGCACTCAGGGCAAGAAGCAAATGCTCCGTACCGCAGAAGGCAGAGCCGCGTACGCAGGCTGCGTTTTGTGCTGCGGAGAGCACCTCTGCTGCCGCGGCAGAATAAGAGGATTTCATGAAACGGATATCCTGACCTTTCTTGGATTCAGGGCAGATATGAAAAAAACCGCCCTATCTCATCATACCGAAAAAAGGCGGTGTTTATGCACGCATACATGACTTTCGGTCAGAGCTTGGGCGGCGGTTCTTATTTTGGCATCCGGTCGAGGATGGCTGCGGAAAAAGCATCGTTGTGTGCAAGATATACGGCGCAGAGACGGTGTGCGTCGCGGTAATACAGGATATCTGCATCCGCGTCCGGCCATGCGGGAAGAAAATTGTGTATGCGGTAGGGATGTCCCTGCGCCTTGCAGGCACTGCGGTCAGAGGACGGAATTATAGCAGAGCCCAGGCGGAGAGAGAGCGTCCAGACGGTGCGTCGGATTCCGAAGATCTGCATGACCACACACAGAACGTCGCCGTGCAGTTCATAATGATAGGATGTGATTGCAAAGCGGAGTGCAAACCAGAGTCCGAGCACGAGCAGCGCTCCTGCTGCGATGGGAAGCAGCGGAACCGGGTGTCCGCACAGCGCGGACATTCCAAAAACGAGCAAGCCGGCAGCAGCGGAGGAGCAGGAGAACAGGGCTGCCTGCGCGGGGCGCTGCTTTGGGGAGAATCGAAGCAACATTGGCAATATGGCTTTCGCGTGCGGAAAGCGTCCTTTCTGTTGAGGGATGGGGCTGCGGCGGTGCCGCGTGTCAGCGTAACGGGCGGCGTCCGACGGAAAAGAGAACGCCGTGGGGGGTTATGTCAAGAATTCCAAACGACGGTGCCGCGCCGTCGCGCGGAAGTGCAGCAGAGCCCGGCGAGAGGAGCCAAAGCGGTTTTTCGGAATCCGTTTCGGCGGGACGGTATTCCTCGTGAGCCTTATGCGTGTGGCCAAAGAGCGCAATGTCTGCGCCGCGTGCACGGGCGTATTTTTCGAGAGCGCCAAGTCCCCCGCCGACACCGAACCGATCTCCGTGACAGATGAAAACGGTCCTGGTGCCAAACGTCAGGCATTGCTCGGGCAGCACGTCCCTTGCAAGACAGGAATACGGATCGCAGTTTCCGCGTACGGCGTAGATGGGAAGCGCGGGAAATTCCTCTCTGAGCGCATATACCTCTGCGGCTCCGTCACCGAGATGGAGGAGCGCGTCAGTATCCTTCAGATGTGCAAGAAGCACGGAGCGCATAGGCTCCAAACGACAGAGGGAATCAGAAAAGACGAGCAGCTTCATGACTGTATCTCCTTCGTCCGACGAAGGACTCCTTTCGTTTTGAGAAGATTGAGGGGCGGGGAACATTTGGGCCATCTTGCGCATAGAATGGGGGCAGAGGGAGGAGGGATATCATGCAGAAAGAGAAGCTTGGCGGCGCTGAGCCCGCAATCGGCCGTGAGCAGGTGGACGCGGTGCTCCGGATGGACGATAAGGCACTCCGAGAGGCTGTCCGTGCACTTGCAACTGCCGGAGGTATGAGTGAGCGCCGTGCGGCGGCGGTTTCACGCGATGCGGATGCGATACGCAGAAGGCTGTCATCTGTGACGGCGGAGGATCTGCAGAAAATGCTGTCACGTCTAACGCCGGAAATGCTGTCGGAACTTTCCGGGACGATGGAAGCAGACAAAAACAAACGGTAAGGAAGGGAGAGGGTGCGTATATGACAGAGGAGATGGAAGTGGGGACGGCAGACGCGGCGGCGTCCGTTCCGGATGATGTGCTTGGTGAAAGGCTGAACGCGGTGCTCTCCGATCCGGAGAGTATGCGCAGGCTCGGTGCGCTTGCACAGACGCTGTCTTCGTCGGGCGCACTTGCCGGCCTGCTTGGCGGCGGGCAGACACATACCGCAGGCGCGGAGGAGGATGACGGAGAGGCGCCGCACGTGCAGAAGACGGGGGGAGAGGTGCGGCGTACGCCGCACAGTGCTCCGAGCAGGCATATGGCGCTGCTGCACGCACTGCGGCCGTATCTCAGCGCAGAGAAGCAGGCAAGGCTGGATCGGATGGTGAAGCTTCTGCAGCTTGCTGAGCTTGCCGGCGGGGTTCTGCGCAGCACGGGAGGAGAGTGAGCGGATGTATCAGAGAGATCCGGGCAGGCGCGCGCAAAAAAACGCCGTACCGATCCTGCGTACTCCGATGAAAGACAGCGACGGAAATCCGCTGTGTATTCCGCCGGAATACCGCGGCGAAATGCTGCGTAAGGAAGCCGGTGCCGGCGGGATGGTGCGGGAGGCGGATGGCTATTCGGTACAGCCTGCGAATCGATTGGCGCCGGAGTCGATGCCCGATCCGGAGCATCGGGCGGAGGGTGAGGCCCGTGCGGAGGATGTGAATTTGGCATCGGAGGCTGCTTCGCAGCCGGAGCACGGCACGCAGACGGGCCTGATGGCCGGGCTGCGCGGTCTATTTGGCGGTGGGGCGCATGACGACGAGGAGCTTCTTTTGCTTCTTGCGGTTGCGCTGCTGCTGCTTTGGGGCGGTGCCGGACGGGAGGGCAGCCTGCTTTCTCCGGACGGCGATGGGATCGCATTGCTTCTGATCGGCTATTTGCTTCTTTTATGAGGAGCGGGGCGCATCTACGCAAAAGCGCAGAAGTCGGACACGGAAACGGGTCGATTTCTGCGCTGTTATTTTATTTGTCGGGGCCTGTTGCGGTATCGTCCTTTGCAAGGGCGGTGCTATCGGTCTGGTTTGGATCCTTGGGCTGCAGAGGCGTATCCTGCAGACCTGTCAGGGCGCGGGTATCCTTGTTGCGGATCAGGAGATAGTTGAAGAATCCAATGGCAAGAGCAACGACGAGGATCACGATCGATGCCACGATGCGCGCTCCGGTCAGCATAATGGCGAGAATGCCAAGCAGCGAGCAGATGCAGTAGAGGATGGCAACCGACTGACGAACGTTGAAGCCCATATCGATAATCAGATGATGCAGATGACCGCGGTCAGCGGAAAACGGTGAGCGCTTCTGTCTGATGCGGCGGATAAACGCAAAGGTCGTATCGAACAGCGGATATCCGAAAATAATGACGGGGGTGAGGAACGAAACGACGGCGGTCGTTTTGAAGACGCCGATGATCGACAGAATGGACAGCATATAACCGAGGAACAGTGCGCCGGTATCACCCATGAAGATCTTTGCGGGGTTACGGTTGAACGGCAGAAATCCGACGCAGGCACCTGTGAGGATTGCGGTAAGCAGGGCGACGTGCATCTCTGCGTGCAGAAGCGTAACGATCAGCATCGATGCTGAGCAGATCGCTGAAACACCGCAGGCGAGTCCGTCCAGACCGTCGATCAGATTGATGGCGTTTGTCATGCCCACGATCCACAGAAGGGTGATGGGAATGGAGAACACACCGAACTGAATATAATGCCCGAAGAGATCAATATACTCAATACGGATATCACCGATACATACAGGGACTGCTGCCGCGGCAAATTGAATAAAAAATTTGATCCACGGGTTGAGATTGTAAACGTCGTCCAGAATGCCGACTGCGATGATAATCAGACCGGAAAACCATGCAGAGAAAATCGGCAGAGTGATTTCGCAGAAGAGGAGCATGGCAACTGAGAATCCGAGAAAGATAGACAAGCCGCCCATAAGCGGGGTGGGCTTATTGTGCATTCGGCGGTTATCACGGGGAATATCAACTGCGCCTACCTTGTATGCGAGCACGCGTACGATGGGGGTGACCGTCAGGGAAACGATTGCGGCGCAGATCAGGCCGAGAAAGACCTGAGTGAAAACGGGGTTCATCATACTCTTTCCTTCTTTTTGTCAGAAACCTTATTTGAATTCGACGAAACCGACCTTGCGGTAAACCTTTGAGAGTGTTTTGCGTGCCAGATACGATGCACGTGCGGCACCGTCACGCGCAATGGATTCCAGGTAGCCCTTGTCTGCCATTAGCTCGGCAAACCGCGTGCGGACGGGTGCGAGTGCATCTGCACAGGTTTCTCCGACCGCGAGCTTGAAATCGCCGTAGCCGCGTCCTTCAAATTCATGCTGAATGGCGTCGTAGTCCTTTCCGGTGAAGCAGGAATAAATGGACATGAGGTTGGAGATGCCGGGCTTGTCATCGCCGTAGCGGACGACGGTATCGGAGTCGGTGACCGCGCGCTTGAACTTGCGGATTACCGTATCTCTGTCATCGAGAATGCGCACGGTGGCATTTTCGTTTTCGTCGGACTTGGACATCTTCTTTGTGGGCTCCTGCAGGGACATGATCTTCGTGCCCGTGCGCGGCATATAGGGCTCGGGAACGGTAAAGGTGTTGGAATATACCGCGTTGAAGCGCTCTGCGATGTCGCGCGTCAGCTCAACGTGCTGCTTCTGGTCAATACCGACGGGGACAAGATCTGCCTGATACAGCAGGATATCTGCGGCCATCAGTACCGGATACGTGAACAGGCCGGCATTGATATTGTCGGCGTGCTTGGCACTCTTATCCTTGAACTGCGTCATGCGGGAAAGCTCACCGAACATGGTATAGCAGTTGAGCACCCATGCAAGCTCTGCGTGTGCAGAAACATGGCTTTGAATAAAAAGGGTATTCTTCGCAGGGTCCAGGCCTGCCGCAAGATAAACGGCGAGCGTTTCGTAGGTGGCGCGGCGCAGTGCTGCAGGATCCTGACGGACGGTGATGGCGTGCTGGTTGACCACACAGTACAAGCATTCGTAATCATCCTGCAGCGTCGTCCAGTTTTTGATTGCACCGAGATAGTTGCCGATGGTAAGATTTCCTGTCGGCTGTACGCCTGAAAATATGCGTTTCTTTGGCGCTTGCATTTCCGTATTCATGATCGTTTGTAGATGTCCTTTCATTATGCCATATGTTACTCCTTACATTATACCACAAAATGGTCATATTTTGCAAGTGGCTCCGACAAGTTTTTAAAGGTTGTTCACACTTTATCCATATACTCCCGCGTTTTTTGCCGTCCGAAAAAATTTTTCGTGAATTTTTGGGGAAATATTTGCTATTTTTTATGATATGTGGTATAATATTTATGGTATCCGACCGTTGGATTTTGGACTTGCAGACCAGCCGCAAGGCAGTGTACTGCGAGCCATGTGGACGCTCCGAAGAGCGTTGGATCGGTGTCCCCCCTCCCCAATTCCGCAAGAAAGGATGCTTTCGCCCGCCGAAAGCTACGGCCATTTTTATGCAGCTACAGGAACAGAACGCGATTCTGCTCAGTGAGGTCATTGAGCACTTCCATTTGAATACGATTTATTCTCCCTCTGATCTTGCTGAGCGTATGATTATCAGCCGGGACGTTACCCGCCCCGGTCTTCCGCTTGCCGGTTTTTTCGGACACATGGATGTCAAGCGCATTGCTCTGATCGGCAACGCAGAGCACGAATATCTGGAGGCGATGCCGTCGGAGAACCGTATGGCAAGCCTGATCGGTTATTTTTCCCGCAAGCCTGCGGCAGTCATTTTCACAAACGAAAACGAGATTTTCCCGGAGGCACTTGACGCAGCGAAGAAATACAACATTCCGCTTTTGCACACGGCTGAGCATACGTCGCGGCTGTCTGCAGCGCTCGTATCCTGGCTGAACGTCAAGCTGGCGCCCTGTATCACCCGTCACGGCGTTTTGGTTGAGGTATACGGTGAGGGTATTCTTATTCTCGGTGATTCCGGCGTCGGTAAATCGGAAACGGCCATTGAGCTTGTCAAGCGCGGTCACCGTCTGATTGCCGATGATGCGGTAGAGATCCGCCGCGTGTCCGCGACGACGCTCGTCGGATCGGCACCGGAGATCATACGTCACTACGTTGAGCTGCGCGGTATCGGTATTATTGACGTCCGGCGCATCTTTGGTATGGGCGCGGTCAAGGATACGGAGAAGATCGATATGATTATCAATCTGGAGCCGTGGATACAGGGAAAAATGTACGACCGTCTTGGCCTTGACCAGGAAACGACCGATATTATGGGAATCCACGTGCCGACGACGACCATTCCGGTCAAGCCCGGTCGTAACCTTGCGATCATCATGGAAATTGCCGCCATGAACAACCGTCAGAAAAAGATGGGATACAATACGGCAGAGGAATTCAATAAGCGGCTGATGATGCAGATGGGCATTGAGGAATAAGATAAAATGCGTACAAAGTGTCGGAAAACAGCAAAAAATACTTGACACGACACGAAAATTCCTGTATAATGATAGTGATGGTGCCATCCGCTGCGATGGCAGACAATTGTATATGCAAAGGAGTAAATTATTATGTATACGATCGGTATTGACCTGGGCGGTACCAATATTGCTGCAGGTGTTGTCAACGACAACTATGAGATTATCGCAAAGTCCAGCGTTCCCACGGGAGCTGACAGACCCGGTGAGGAGATCGTCCGCGATATGGCAGAGCTCTGCAAGAGGATCATTGCAGATGCATCCCTGACTGAGGCGGATATTGAATATATCGGCATTGCAACCCCCGGCACGGCAAACAGTGAAACCGGTGTCGTTGTGTATGCAAACAATCTTCCGTTCCTGGATTTCCCGATTGCAGATCTGCTCAAGAAGTACATTTCCATTGATCGCGTTCTTATTGAAAACGACGCAAACGCAGCTGCAAAGGGTGAGGCTGTTGCAGGTGCTGCAAAGGGCTATGCAAACTCCGTGATGATTACGCTTGGCACCGGTGTCGGCGGTGGTATCATCATCGATAATAAGGTCTACTCCGGCTTCAACCATGCAGGTGCGGAGCTCGGTCACATCGTGATTGAATACAACGGCGTGCCCTGTTCCTGCGGCAGACGCGGATGCTGGGAGTCCTATTCCTCCGCTACGGCACTGATCCGTATGACGAGAGAAAAGATTGCTGAGGTCGGACATGCTACCAAGATGTGGGATATGGTCGGCGGCAATCTTGACAACGTTTCCGGAAGAACTGCGTTTACTGCTGCAAGAGAGGGCGACGCAGCCGCACAGGCGGTCGTTGACAAGTATATCGGTTATCTGACCTCCGGTATCGCATCCATCATCAACATTTTCCAGCCTGAGGTTCTTTCCATTGGCGGCGGTATCTCCAACGAGAAGGACAACCTGCTCAATCCCATCAAGGAGCGCATCAAGGGAGAAACGTACTCCCGCGATAACATCAAGGCTACCGATATCCGCATTGCGACGCTTCGCAACGACGCGGGCATCATCGGCGCAGCCGTGCTTGGCAGATAAATACAAACAGTCAGTCAAAGGAATCCGGGCTGTTGCACTTACGTGCCCCAGCCCCATAGAAGTTTCCCTTGCCCCTCAGTGAAGGTGCATTTTCATGCGATTTTCGCATGAAAACCGGGAAATTCGGGTCACTTTGTGACCCGGGGTTGTCGCAAGTTTTCAACTTGCAACAACCCCGTCTTTGCTGTTATGAGCCATACTGAAAGGGCAGGTGCAGGCAATGGGGCTTCCGTATCAACTTCTACTTTTAACAAATAACTGGTTTCCGAAGATCGTGCATCCCTGCAATCTGCAGAATGACGGAACAAAGACGTATGCGGAATGGCAGTATGAGCGCGGGTTTGAAACCATCCGACTGTATATGGACGGCTATACGAAGGAGGAAATGTTCTCCGGCCGTCACGTTCTCGATATGGGATGCGGCGCAGCAGGAAAAAGTCTGTATTATGCCTCGCTTGGCGCGGCACACGTTACCGGCGTGGACGTCGTTTCACATTATCGTGAGGAGTCGGAGGCGCTGGCAAAAAAGCTTGGGCTTACAGAACGTTTCACGTTCGTGCTTGGCTCTGCGTACGAGCTTCCATTTCCGGAGGGGTCCTTTGATACGGTCATTATGAACGATTTTATGGAGCACGTGGACAACCCCCGGGCGGCATTGCAGGAAGCCATGCGGCTGCTGCGGCCGGGCGGCAGGATCTATATCAATTTCCCGCCGTACTACCATCCGACCGGCGCGCATTTGTCTGATGCCATCAACATCCCGTGGGTGCAGCTTTTTTACTCCGATGCAGCACTGATCCGTGCGTACAAGGCGCTGATCCGCGGTGTGCCCGATGAAGCAGAGCGCCTTTCGCTTCGGTTTTATACCGATGAGAAAGGAGTTGAGCGCATGGGTTATATCAACAAAATGACGCTTGCGCGTTTCAAAAAAATGCTTTCGGAGCTTGGGATAACCCCGCGATATTACCGCGAGGTTCCGCTGCGGCCGTATCTGGCCTGGGCGGCAAAGCTGCCCGTTTTTCGGGAATTGTTTGTCAAGATGGCGGTATGTGTTCTTGAAAAGTGAGAATCATGGAGCACAGGGGGCGCCTTTTTCGGTGTCCCCCGTGCGTTTTCGTATAGAGAAGGAAACGGTCCCGCGGACGAATTGTCTGCGGGACCGTTTATCGTTTTCAATCAGAGCGTGACCGTATGATAGAACCAGACGACGCCCTCGCGCTTTGAAAGGGAAATCGGAATACCGGCGAGAAGCTGCTCACCCGTGAGCTGCATTACGTCGCCCGTTTCCATGTTTTCAAAGAAATACAGCGCATCAGGATCGCGGACTACCATGCACAGGTGGAAGGTATCGTCTTCCGCACGCGTATTGCGGATGAGCTGAACAAAGCCGTCTCCGGTATCCGGATCGTCAAACTGCATAGCATACCAGTCGGAGGGATCGGCGTTGCAGTCGGTCAGGGGATAGTAGTCCGCACGCAGCTCCAGCTCTGCGGCGCGGCGCCAGATGGGCAGCATGACGGAGGCAGTTTCATATTCCTCCTCAGGACCGTCGAAGGTGGTCATGTTGGTCAGTGCCGGTGCGAGTGCACAGTGGAACGCAAAGCGATCCACGGGCTTACCGCCGTTTTCATAAAAGCCCTCGTCGTTATCCCAGCTCATATTGTGTGCACGGAAATAGGGAATCCACTCAAACATGAGGCGATGCTGCTTCTGCTTGATGGGGTGGTTTCCATAGCCGATGTCGGTGTAATGCAGAGGAACTGCACGGCGCAGGGTGTCAAGGTCGTTGCGGCGGCCGCCTGATGCACAGGAGTCGATCCAAAGACCGGGGATGGCGTCAATGATGGCATCCCAATAGCGCAGATATCCCTGTACGTGCAGGTTTTCCAGCGCTCCGATACGGTCCTCCTTCTCATGAAGCTCCCAATACGGTGCGGCAGCGAAGTTGAAGTCCTGTCTGTACAGATGGACGTTATATTCCTTGAGCAGCTTACATACGTGGGAGATGAGCCAATCGCAGCACGCAGGGTCGCCAAGGTTAAGCAGTGCGTTTTCCGTATTGTTGAAGAGCAGCCACTCTGGATGCTCCTCCCAAAGCTCGGTGCCGGAATGCACACGCTCCGGCTCAAACCACAGAAGAAGCTGAACGCCGTTGTCCTCACACGCACGTCCAAGGGGGTATAGACCGTTTGGGAAGCGCTCGGGATCGTGACGCCACGTTCCGGTCTGCGGCCAATTGAGGTTGCATGGATACCAGCCGGCGTCGAACCACCAGATGTCGGGCTTCATGCCGCGCTCGATATAGCGCGCAAGCCCCTGGCACTGCCGTGCCTCCGTGGTGCCTGTAAATTCGGGGCCTCCGTCGTTAAAGACGTGCATACACAGCTTTGGAGGGATCGGTGCACCGTTTTCGCGCGGAAGGATGTGTGCAAAGTAGAAGTGCCGCCAGAGGTTGCGTCCGTGCGCCTCATCTCCCGTATACGCTTCCAGCGTGACGCGTGGCGTACGCATGGTTTCGCCGGGCAGGATTTTCATGTGGCAGCGGCGCTGACCGATCGATACGGAGGCGCCCTCTGTGGCTGCTGTAAATTCAGCGCACCAGCCCGCGGTAAAGCCGATACCGATATTGACGCCGAAGGTATCAAACTGCAGACGCATGAACGGTCCGTTGTCACGGCACGAGGTGCCGTCAAGCGGAGCCTTGGTGACGGTAGTGCCCTCTGTGAGCGGTGTACGGGTAATGGTATATCCCGTATCGAGCAGATTATCACCGTTGTTGTGGATGAGGATGGGAGATGCCCCCTCAATGATGCCGTTGATGATACGGATATCGGAAACGATAGGGGAGGGCGTATCCGTGTCGTTTTCAAAATATGCAATCCAATCGACCACGGGGTAATCACGGTAGACAAGGGCCTCTGCGGTAATTTTCAGACCGGTCATATGACGTCCCTCATACGTGTAGGAGGTGATGTTGCAGTCGATGGTGCGGCGTTTCACGGTCGGGCGGAAGAACATTGGAATTCCGCGGTATTCAACGCCGTCGATCTTATAGGAAAGGGGGCATTCCTGCGGAGATGTGGGGCGGAAAATACGGGACAGCAGATTCATATCAGCGGGGGATGCGTGCTTGCTTGGCATGGTAAATCTCTCCTTTGATGTGATTTATTGGAATATCTCACGATGGGATGTGCATACAATATCGGCGACGATTCTGTGTTGAGTCTATTATACACTATTTTTACTTGAATTGCAAGAGGGAGTCAAAAAATGAAATCAGTTATTTGCATGGGGCTGGTGCCGCTGTTGTCCTCGGTGCTGCTTATCCCTGCGTTGTACCGGTCGGGTGAAATTCCATCATTGGAGCCGCTTCTCGGGCAGATTGCAGTATCCGCCCCCGAAAAGCAAGGCATTCCCTCGGAGGCTGTGGGGCTGCCTGCCGATGAATCGGACGATGCGTACGGGGAAGGCGTGGGGGAAATGGGTGACACTGAGGAGAACGTCGATACGGAGGAGGTCGTTGATACAGAGGCGCCGCCGTCCGTTGAGACCACGCCGCAGGTGCCTCCGAGTGCATCGGGCTACGATGCGTCACAAACGATCACGCTTGCGCGTGCGGACGGCTCTTATACGCTTTCTCTGCGGGACTATCTTATCGGCATCGTCATGGCAGAAATGCCGTCCTATTTTCACCCGGAGGCGCTGCGTGCGCAGGCGGTTGCCGCGCGCAGCTACGTGCTGTATCGGATTCGGGGCGGATTTGGGCTGACCGATCTCGGCAGCACGTGTACTGCGTACATGGACCGAACGGAGGCAGAGGCTTTTTTCGGAGATGCGCTGCATCAGGTGGAGGAGATTGTTGCTGCGGCTGTTGACGATACGGACGGACAGGTGCTTTTATGGGAAAATAAGGTCATCTGTGCGGTATTTCATGCAATGTCCTACGGCAAAACGGAAAACGCCGTTGACGTATGGGGTGGAGATTATCCGTATCTGCGGGCAGCCGACACACCGGAGGCGCTCTCAATTTCCGGAATATGCACGGAGGCATCCTTTGACGAGGGCGCTTTGTGCGCGGCGCTGTCTGTTTCCGCCGCACTTCCGTTTGCGTTTACCAAAACGGATGGAGGCCGGCTGGCAGAGGTGATCTGTGCCGACGGCACGCGTATTCATGGTGAAGACTTCCGTTCCCGTCTGCGGATGCGCTCGACCGATATTGAGATCCTTCGGCAGAGCGAAACGGACGTGACCTTCCGCGTATACGGCTACGGTCACGGAATCGGACTCAGCCAGTACGGTGCAGACCTCTTTGCTGACAGCGGTATGAATTATACGGAAATTCTTGCACATTATTATGCGGGAAGTGTCCTTGCGGTGCTATCATAACGGATCCGGGGATTGCTTTTTTTGCAGATATGTGATATAATATCTGTAAAGAAACGTACGTCGGAGGGGCCCGTTATGAAGATATTGATGGCAACGATGAAAATGGAGATTGGCGGAGCGGAAACGCATATTTTGGAGCTTGCCCGCGAGCTTGTCCGCCGCGGACACTCCGTCACAGTCATATCGGCGGGAGGAGTGTTTGTTCCGGAGCTTGAGGCATCGGGCGTACGGCATCTGTACGCTCCTCTGCACACACGCAGACCGGATTGCGTAGCGCGTGCATATGCTGTGCTTCGCCGTGCGATTCGTGACGGCGGATACGACGTCGTACACGCCCATGCGCGGATTCCGGCGCTGCTGTGCCATCTGCTGTGTCGGCGGTATCGGGTTCGGTTTGTGACAACGGCACATCTGAATTTTCACGTCAATTTTATGTGGCGGCTTCTGTCGAAGTGGGGCGAGCGTACCATCGCCGTCAGCGATGATATCAAGCGGTATCTGATTGACGATTACGGTGTTTGCGCGGACAATATCTCTGTGACGATCAACGGCATTGACACCCGGGCGTATACACCCGACATGGATGCGCAGGGTGTTGCCAAGGAGCTTGCTTTGACGGATGGCGCCCCGTGCGTGGTATGTGTCAGCCGCATGGACACGGATCGCTCTGCGGCGCCCATTTTGCTTGCAGAGATCGCGCCGGATTTGTGCATGGCGCATCCCGGGCTTGAGATCGTACTGGTTGGTGACGGAAACGATAGGGAACGCCTTATGCAGGCTGCGGATGCGGCAAACGCACAGATCGGCCGCCGTGCGGTCATTCTGACGGGGGCACGTACGGATATCAACCGTTTGATTGCAGCGGGAGATCTCTTTGTCGGTGTTTCCCGTGCTGCGCTGGAGGCAATGGCGATGGCAAAGCCGGTTGTTCTAGCGGGAAATCAAGGGTATCTCGGTCTGTTTACCGAGGACAAGCTTGCCGTGGCGTACGAGTCCAATTTCTGCTGCCGCGGAGCGGATGCGCTTTCCCGCGATTCGCTTCTTTTCGATGTGTCGGCGGCGCTGTCTATGACGGCCGATGAGAGGGCGGCGCTGGGCGCTGTCTGCCGCGACGTGGTGCTGAAGCATTATTCGGTGTCGCGCATGGCAGAGGATTATCTTGCCGTATACGAATCGGTGCGTCCCTTTTCCCCGTTTCGTCACGGAGATCTTCTTTTCTGCGGATATTACGGATTTGGCAATATGGGCGACGATTCGCTGCTGCGCGCAATTATCACGAATCTCCGTACACTGCAGCCGGATGTCCGCATTACGGTTATGTCGAAGGCACCGAAGCAGACGCGTGCGCGCTACGGCACGAACGCGGTCAATCGTTTTTCTGTGCCTGCTGTGCTGTGTGCGATGCGCCATGCAAGGGTACTCGTCTTCGGCGGGGGGAATCTTCTGCAGGACGGCTCCTCCGCACGGTCGATACTGTACTATACGTGGATTTTGAAGATGGCGAAGCGGTGCGGATGCAAAATCATGGTGTATGCAAACGGTATTGGTCCGCTGCATCTTGAAAAGAGCCGCAAGGCGGCAGCCCAGGCATTGTCCATAGCAGACGTGATTACGCTCCGTGAGGAGGATTCGGTACGGGAATGTGAGGCACTTGGCGTGCGCTGTCCCGATATCCGCCTGACGGCAGATCCTGTCTTTACTCTGCACGAGGCAGAGGATTCGTGGGTGCGCGGGCTGTGCGCTCAGCTTGGTATTTTGCCTGAGAAGCGATATTTTGCGCTTGCGCTGCGTGATTGGAAAACGGATCGCGCGGAAAACGCCGAACGAATGGCGCGTATTTGCGATGCCGTCAGCACAGAGCTTGGCTTGATACCCGTCTTTTTGCCCATGCACGATCCATTGGACGTGGATATAAACCGTACGGTTGCGGGACTTTGCCAATGCGAAACGATCGTTGTCAGCGGACTCGTAGGCGGAGAGATGCTTGGAATTCTTCGCCGCATGGAGTTCGTTGCGGCAATGCGCCTGCATACGCTGATTTACGCCTGTGCCGTTGGCACGCCCGGCATTGAGCTTGCTTATGACCGAAAGCTGCGTGCCTTTATGCAGCGTACCGGACAGCCCTTTACGCTGGACGAGCCGGATCTTGCGATGTTTTTGTCGGCGGCGCGTGCTCTGTGTGAGGAGCGGGAAGCGTATTCGGCACCTCTGCGTGCGCTTCGTGAGGAGTTCTCTGCGCTTTCCATGCAGGATGCACGGCTTGCGCTGTCTTTGCTGGAATGAGGTAGGATATGCGATTGACGTTGTTATACGGCCGCAGCGGAAGCGGCAAAACGCATACGGTGACGGAGGAGATCGGGGATGTCCTGCGAGCCGGGCGAAGCGTGCTGCTTTTGTGTCCGGAGCAGGAGGCGGTGATTGCAGAACGCCGCATGACCGCACGCTTCGGCGGTGTGATCCTCACAGAAAACCTTGAAATTTCAAACTTCGGCCGTCTGCCGGAGCGTGTATTCCGCGAATACGGAGGCTTAACGGCGCAGCAGCTCTCCACGGGCGGCAGACGCCTGATGATGCACCGCGCAATGGCAGACTGCCAGCCCGTGCTTCGGGAATACGGACGCTGCGTTGACGATGAGGCGATGGTAGACCGTCTGCTCAGGGCCGTGGCAGAATTTAAAATGTTCTGCGTTCCTCCCTCCGATGTGGAGGAGATTTCGCAGGCGCTTCCCGCAGGCTATCGGAACCTCTCGGACAAGCTTGCGGATCTTTCCGTTTTGTATGCCGCGTACGAGATGCTTCTGCATCGGGAATATCACGATCCGGAGGATGCGCTTGACGCGCTGTACGCAGTCCTTGAGCGAAGCCGCGGTGCGTTTTTTGCGGACAGACATATCTATCTGGACGGCTTTAACGGCTTCACTGCACAGCAATATCGGATCATCCGGCAGATGATTGCGCACGGCGCACACGTGACGGTGACGCTCGGATGTGACGCGCCCTCCGCCGATCGTGAGCCGGAGTGGATGCTGCGCAGAATTTGCGAAACGGATCGTACTCTGCGCAGGATCGCCCGTGACATAGGCGTTATGCCGCAGATTCGCGCATTGCATGAGAATCGGCGTGCCGCATCGCCGTCCCTGCGCTATCTATGTGAAAATTTGTGGAAGAGCGGACCTGCGCCCGAGGCAGACGGTGCTTCGGTGCCGCGCGACGGCGGCGGACACGTGCGCGTATTTGCGTGCGATACGCCCTTTTCCGAGGCCGAGGCAATTGCGCAGGATATCTGCCGTTACGTACGGCAGGGCGGCAGATACCGCGACGTCACCGTGATGACACGGGGCGTGGAGCGGTGCGAGGGCGTGCTCGATGCCGCACTTGAAAAATACGGGATCCCATGCGGAATCTCGCGCCGTACGCCGGTGCTGGCAAAGCCGTTTTTCCGCTATCTGCGGCATTTGATCGCGCTGTGTATCTGGGGCTTTGCAAGACAGGATGTAATCGGTCTTCTGAAAACAGGCTGTTCGTCCGTTGCGCAGGACGAGGCGTTTATCTATGAAAATTATATTACGACGTGGAATTTGACGGGGCGCCGATTGATGAGCGAGGACGAATACACGATGCATCCGGACGGCTACGTAGCGCAATATTCCGAGGAAGCGCTGGAGCGGCTTTCCCGCGTAAATGCGGTCAGAGAGCAGATCTGCACGGAATATCTTCCGTTTTGCGAGGATTTTCTGCACGCAGATACTACCGTTCGTGCGCGTGCGGAGCGCTTGTACCGGTTTTTATGTGAGCAGGAGATGCCGGCACGGCTTCTTGCGCGCGCCAAAACAGAGCGTGCGCACGGTGCGCTTGCGGCCGCCGGTGAAACGGAGCAGCTCTGGGATATCTTCGTTGATGCGCTGGATACGCTCGTCATGATCGAGGGTGCGCATCCGTGCACGGCACAAAGCTTTTGGCAGCTGCTGTCTATGACGGTATCGGATCTGGATATTGGCACGATCCCGGCACGGGAGGATGAGGTCGTCATTGGTGATGCCTCTCTGCTTCGTGCCGATCGCGCACGTCGTGTGTATCTGATCGGAGCCGCCGACGGAGTCTTTCCGGCGGCGCCGACAGAGGATGCGCTGCTTTCCGATCATGAACGCTCGATTTTGAGCGGGCTTGGCTTGACGCTGTCTGCAGATACTGCCGCTCAGCTTCAGGATGAAATGTTCCACTTCTGGTTTGCCGCCGCTGCGGCGTCGGAGCAGCTTGTGGTTACGTATCCGCGTGCCGATCTCTCCGGAAAGGCATTCAGGATTGGCAGTGGAGCAGAGCGGATTCTTGCGATGTTTCCGGATCTGCGCACGGAGGATCCCACGCTTCTGCCGCCGTATGAGAGGCTTTGCACGCCGGAAACGGCCTTCGAGCTTATGGCCTATGACAGACAGAGCCCGTTTGGTGCGGCACTGTTTGACTACTACACGAGGTGCTCCTTGGAGGATGAGGTGCTGAAGCGGAAGCTTCTTGCGCTGACACAGCCGCTGACCGTCCGGAAAAATCGTCTGCGTGAGGATACGCTTGCGCTGCTGTTCGGTGACACGATGTCAATGACGCAGTCGCGGCTTGAGCAATACGTGCTGTGCCATTTCGCGTATTTCTGCGGGTACGTACTGAAGCTGCGGCCGCAGAAGCGCGCGGAGTTCGGTGCGGCGGATATCGGATCCTTCGTCCACGACGTGCTGCGCGGCTTTATGGAGCAGTACCGCGATGCGGAGGACAAAACGCGCTTTGACGATGAGTCGGTGCTAACGGAAACCGTTTCCGATCTGGTTGCATCGTATCTTGACCGTGTATGCGGTATGAAAAACGGAGATGCACAGCCGCAGCGGATCCGACATCTGTTCCGCCGTCTTACAGCGCAGGCCGTGGTGATTGCGCGGAATCTGACGCATGAGTTCGCGCAGAGCGATTTCGTTCCAAGAGATTTTGAGCTTCCGATCGGTGCGGATGACGGAGGCTCGGTTCCCGCTTTGACGGTGCGTACGCCGGACGGTACCCGTGTTCGCCTTTACGGAACGGTGGACCGCGTGGATACCTATGAGCACGACGGAAAAACCTATATCCGCGTCGTGGATTATAAGACGTACGTCAAACGCTTTTCCCGTGAGGACGTTGCTGCGGGATTGAATATGCAGCTTCTTTTGTACCTGTTTGCCGTCTGGAAGAAGGGCGGTGGACGCTACGGAGGAGAGCTGCACCCGGCAGGTGTTCTGTATATGGGATCACAGCCATCTCAGCCTGTTTGCAAGGGCATACCGATGCGCGAGGAGGTTTTGTCCGCGGCGGAAAGCGGGATGACTCGCTCTGGGCTGTTTTTGGATGAGCGCGAGGTGCTTGAGGCAATGGAGCGCGGACTTGGCGGGAAATACATTCCGATCAAGGTCAAGGCCGACGGTACGCTGCGGAGCGGTGCTCCCGTCATCAATGCGGAGGGCTTTGACAGCCTTCTGCGTGACGTAGAGAGAACGGTTTCCGATATTGCAGCGGAAATGAAGAGCGGAAATGCAGACGCACTTCCGATTTCCAAAACGCATCCCGATCGGGGACGTGATCCGTGTGCGTACTGTGACATGAAGTATATTTGCAGAAATTAAGAGGGTATATGTATCAACTTGACAAAAAATGGACGCCTGCGCAGGCGGATGCCATTACGTCGCGCGGTGAAACGCTGCTGGTATCTGCGGCGGCCGGGTCCGGAAAAACGGCCGTTCTGACCGAGCGGATCATATCACGGATCATGGACGAGCAGGGCGCGCTGGACGTATCTGCAGTCCTCGTCGTTACCTTTACCCGTGCTGCTGCGGCAGAGCTGAAGAGCAGGATCCGTGCGGCGCTGGAGCGCGCGCTTGCAGCCGATCCGATGAACCGGCGTCTGCAGACGCAGCTCATGAATATCGGACGCGCGAGGATCTGTACCATCGACTCCTTTTGCCTGGATCTCATCCGTGCACATTTTGAGGAGCTGTCGCTGTCTCCGCGTGTCGCGGTTGCCGATGAGGCACAGGCCAGGCTGATTGAAAAAACTGTTATGAACGGCGTTATCGACGATCTTTTTGACGGAAATCTCGGAGAGGAAACGGGAATTTCGGACATCGGTGCGCTGATGGATCTGCTTGTGAGCGCTCGCTCCTCGCAGGCGCTTGCAGACGTGCTTATTTCCTTGCGTAATACGCTCAGCGGATATGCGGAGGGCATAGGATGGCTCGACTGCCAGATCGCAGAGGCTGCACGTGCGGCAGACGGCGCGTTTTTTGACTCGCGTGCAGGCCGCGTGATGCGCGATGCGCTGACGTCGTTTGCCGCGCATTGGTCGCGCGTATACGGTCAGCTTTGTTTTCTGATAGAGTCCGATCCTGTCTATGAAAAGAATTACGGTGCGTGTTTTGCTTACGAGCGGAGATGGATCGATACGCTTCGCCGCCTCCTTGCGGATGGGGCGGAGTATGCGGCACTGTACGCGCATATCCGGTCGTTTGATGCGCCTGCCTTGAGGTCCGGCATCCGCGGTGATAAAAAAACAGCGGAGATCATCCGTGCAAAGGCGCGGCACGATGCGTTTACCGAGCGGCGCAAGAAGCTTTCCTCGCGTTGGTTTTCCGTGGATGAGGCGGAGCTGGCCGTGCTGTGCGCAGAGCAGGCAAGAGTGCTCGGTGAGCTTTCCTGTCTTCTTCATATTTACGAGGACAGGCTTGCGCGGGAAAAGCAGAAGCGTGGTGTGCTCGACTTTTCCGATATGGGCAGTCTTGCACTGCGGCTGCTTTGGGATCGCGAGCGCGGCTGTCCGACGGAAACCGCGCGTGCAGAGGCTCAGAAATATGCGGAGATCTATATTGACGAGTATCAGGACGTCAGTCCGGTGCAGGATTTGATCTTCCGCGCGATCTCCGGTGACAATAACCGCTTTATGGTCGGAGATGCAAAGCAGTCGATCTATGGATTCCGCGGCGCATCGCCTGCGCTGTTTTTGGGCTATCGACAGGCGTTTTCCGCACGGACGGAGCCTGGGAGATGCGTGTTTCTTTCCGATAATTTCCGGTGTGACGCACCGGTGATCGATTTTTCCAATCTGATCTTTTCCGTGCTGTTCGGATGCGGAGGCGGCGCGCTTCCGTATACCGAGGAGGACGCGCTTCGCTATGCGAAGCCGATTGAGGGGCAGGCACAGCAGACCGCCGTTTCGCTGGCACTTCTGCCAAACGGTACCCTCTCACAGGAGGAGCAGCAGGATGAGAGCGGGGAGGACGACGGTGGAGAGGCTGCGGCAGACGAGGATTACACCGAAGCAGAATACGTTGCAGAGCGCATTGCAGAGCTGCTCAGATCGGGCAAGAAGCGCGATGGGACGGCGATGCGTCCGCGGGATATCGCGGTGCTTCTGCGCAGCACGCGCACCTCGGCGGCGCCCATTGCCGAGGCGCTGGAAAAGCGGCATATTCCAACGCACAACAGCGTTTCGCGTGCGTTTTTTGAGAATGCAGAGGTTATGCTTGTTTACTGTCTTTTGTCGGTGATTGACAATCCGCAGAAGGACGTTTGTCTTGCAAGCGTACTGAAAAGTCCGCTGTACCGTGTATCGCTGGACGAATTGATCCATATCCGGCGTGAATATCCGGACGCAGCACTGTACGATGCACTTTGTGCCTTTACGCAAGCACACGGATTTGCAAAGGGACAGTATTTTCTGGATCGCCTTGCCCATTACAGACATCTCTCCGAGGGAATGCCGGTGGACCGGTTTTTGTGGATGCTGTATCAGGATACGGGGATGCTCTCTCTCGTCTACGAAAAGGAGCACCATCCGCTGTTTACAGAGGCGCTTGACAGCACGCAGATGCGTGCAAATCTGATGATGTTTTACGAATATGCACGGACCTTTGAGAAAAGCGGCTTTCAGGGGCTGTATCAGTTCGTGTCGTTTATCGGCTCCGTTATCGAGGAAAAGGCGAAGCTTCCGCCGGTCCTCCTCTCGGGAGAGGATGCGGATGCGGTACGCATCATGACCGTCCACCAGTCAAAGGGACTGGAATTTCCTGCGGTCTTCTTGTGCGGCTGCGGCAAGCGCTTCAACGCTGCCGATCAGCGTGCTCCGATCCTCATTGACGCAGATGCGGGTATTGCAACGTATCTTGGCGAGGAAACCGGCTTTGCTCGCATTGACCATCCCATGCGCGAGTGCATCAAGGAGGCCATTGCGGAAAAGCAAAAGGAGGAGGAGATGCGTGTGCTCTATGTGGCTCTGACGCGCGCAAGAGAGCAGCTGTACGTCAGCGGAAGCTGCAGGGATCCGGAGGAGGCGCTTGCTGCCTTTGATTATACGTCACCCGAGGAGGTGTCACACGAGCACCTTTTCTCGCAGAGCACGCCGCTTTCCTGGATGCTGACTGCCATTGCTGCGCACGGGGCCGAGGCCGCGCGGTACGTGGAGATCGTCCTGCCGAGCGGGCGTAAAGATACTGCCTGTGACGGTGCTGCTGCAGAGAAGACATCCTCCGATGCTGCGGCGGGCGGAATCTCCTACGCAGAGGCCAAGGCGCGGATCGAGAGGGCGTTTTCCTTCGTTTATGAGGATGCGTACCGAACCGAATTGCCGGCAAAGCTGTCGGTATCGGAGCTGCATCGTCTGCAAACGGAGGCCTCCGGTATGGAATATACGGGCGAGGGCCCGGCGGACGACGGTGAAGCGTGCTCGTATGCGCGCCCGCGATTCCTCACAGCAGATACGGGGGCTACGGCGGCACAGCGCGGCACCGCAACGCACACGTTTATGCAGTTCTGCGATTATGCGGCATTGGCTGATCCTCTGCTGACGCCCATGCAGCGGATTGATCGTGAGATCGAGCGGCTGTGTCTGGGGCAGTTTTTGACACGCGAGAGTGCGGCGCAGATCGAGCGGGATTCACTTGTCCGCTTTCTTGCCTCGGATTTGTTCCGGGCTTTGACGGATGCCCACGCGGTGCGTCGTGAAATGCGCTTTAATTTGTTTGTGCCGTCTGCAGATCTGCCCGGATTTTCGGGTACCGAAGCAAGTGTATTGGTGCAGGGCATCGTAGACTGCTATTATACGGATGCCGATGGCCGCGTGACGGTGATCGATTATAAAACGGACCATTTTTCACGCGCACAGCTTGCCGATCCGGGGGCAGTCGAGCAGATCCTTCTTGCACGCCATGCAGGACAGCTGGCGTATTACAGAACCGCAGTTGAGCAGATGCTGTGCAAGCCCGTGTCGGACGTGCGCATTTATTCCTTTGCGCTCGGATACGATTTTTCCGTTCTTGCGCACTGATTTTCCGTACGTCTGCACCGACGGTGCGGGGGACTCAAAATACATCTGCCACTATGTGCGGTAGGATTCCTGTACATAAAAACCAAAAAACCGTTCGATACCTTTGGGTAAAGAACGGTTTTTTATGGTTGAATACGGCAGTGCCGTTTTTTGTATCGGATTTACGAGTGTGATCCTGCAATCCACGGTTGTGCCTGATCGGGATCGTCATCCGGCTCCCAGCCTGTCACAATCGTGTACTTGTGCAGTTTCATGCCTTTCGTTGACGAAAGCCCTCGCTATCAAAGGAAGTGGGAGTGATCGGCTTTTCGTAAATGTACAGTTGGTTTTCTGGCGACTTTTCATTGACGTTTACAAACCCCATTGATTCCCAAAAAGGTTTTCCGGTAACAGGATCGGCGGTTAAGTACATCATTTCCGCACCGTCAATATGGAACAATCGCTCCAAACGCTT
>JAGBZV010000066.1 GCA_017628075.1 Clostridia bacterium | reverse complement strand
GCAGCTGTTTTATTTGTATCCATATAAATAATAAAATACGGGTGCACTTGCAGCGCCCCCGGACGTTCATTCCGATGGGTGCAGTCCTACGTTACGATCGCATATCGCAGGATGCATTCCGGCGGATCGGTATCGTATCAGGATTCGGGCGTTTCCTGCGGCGGAAGCTCCTCAAGCAGACTGCGCAGAAGCGCATCTGCATCCTCCTCGGTAATCTGCTCCTCCGTATCGTCCTCATCCTCCGAGGAATCCTGGGCAGCAGCCTGTGCAATCAACACCGCAAGCGGGATGCACGCCGTGCTGTCCGGCTCATCCTCCAGCGCAACGTCCAGAACACCGGGTGATACGGATTCCATCGTTGCAGCGTGCGCGTGCTCGCGCAGTCTTGCGGAAATCAGATAGATCACACCGCACAGAATCAGAAGCATCACGCCGCCCACAGACAAAAACAGTGCGTACACGTAGCAATCCGGCATATAACGGAATTCGATGCGATGCACGCCCTCCTCAAGCAGAGAGGCGTCCACACCAATCAGCGCACCGCATACGGTAACCAGCTCCGCCTCCTGTCCGTCGATGGTGACCCTCCATCCCTCGTCGTAGGGAATTGAGGTGTAGATCAGATCGTGAGAGGCATCGGTCGTTACGGTTCCGCGGATATAGGTATCGTCCCAATCGGAGATCTGCATCGCGTAGTCTGAAAGACGCGGCATGACCTCAGCGTAAAGATCCTCATCCAAATAGAAGAAATAATCCACGCCCGTGCCGATATACAGGTCCTTTTCTTTTAGAGTCAGCTGCAGCGTAACCGTTTCACCGGGCTCAAAAGAACCGAGCGACACGATTCTGCGCGTTTCATTTCCGAAATACGTTCCATGCTCCTCACCGTTGAGAGAAAGCTCGACCTCTCTCGCCCATTCAGAGGGGAAATACACGTACACCGGATCGTCGGTGGGAACGGTGATCGTATAGGTCAGGCTTGCATCGCGCTCTTCTCTGACCGGCGTATACTTGCGATGGCCGGTGGTAAAGCCGTAATCACAGTTCGTGTATGAGGTGTCGTCAATTTCGATCGGCTTGAACAGCGCAGCGGTATCCTTTTCACCAAGCATAAACGATACCATGTCGTTCAGACGAAGGAACGGTGTGACGTGCTCCTCCGCATCATACTTGAGAAGCTCCGTGCTGACGGTATTGACAATACCAAGCGCGTAGGGGTTTCGATACACCTGCAGATCCTCAAGCATGGCAGTACTGTCGTAAAGCTCCGAGATCGGATCCTCGGCAATGACATATCGGATACCGACCATTGCATCGGAAACGGGATTTCCGCCAAGATACTTGGACCAGTGGGAGCGGGAGGCGTAGCCCAGCTCACCGAGATACCGGATAACCGCCGCATTCAGATCCGATGTGGAATGGGAAATACCGCGGATACCGAGAGCCATATTGTCATTGACCTTACGATGCACCGTCTTTTCCATTCGGTACAGATCGTCGTCTTCCGCCAGGATCTCGGAAACCGCCGGGCGAAAGCGCGCCATGAAGTCTGCATAGGGCTGGCGGTTGGAATACACCACGTCGTAATCCAGCGCAACGAGATCGGAAAGGCCGGAAACGAACAGCTCGCCGGCACAGATCGCAAGCAGGAACGCACGTCCCACGGACTTGGCACCGCCCGTGGAGATCGGATGCAGCGTGATCAGATATCCGCCCAGGAATGCACAGGACACCCAGATGCAGTTCATATCGTCGATATACTCGTAATCCTGCTTTTGGATCATAATAATCATGGCAAACAGCGCCATGCCAACGACGAGCAGCGCCTTGTACGCAATGCGCGTTCCGGGAACAGGCGCCCCCTCTCCGCTTCCCTCCTCAATTTTCTTGACAAGCACACCCTCAAAGCGCTGATACGCCTGCGCAGCCATCATGATGAGGACAAAGCACAGCATAAAGCTGTAACGGTAATTGAGCCAGTTGGGCTTGGAAAGCCCGTGCCAGAAAATATCCACAGTCGATGCGTTCATACTCATGACAAGCAGTACGCACAGCACCCCCGACCAAACCTTTTCACGGTTGGAAATACCGGGTGCAATGAAGAACAGCGGTGCAAACAGCACGGTCAGAAGACCGGAGTATACCACGGGAAGGCCCTCCGGACGCACCGTATCATACGATGCGGGAAGAAACTTCGTCAGAAGATCGAGAAAATCAAAGCGCTGAAGGAAGGTGTAGTTCGTGTTCTGGAATTCGGTTTTACCAAAGGTCAGACCGTAATAGGCGGGAATGATAATCACGGATGCAATGGCAGCCGCAATCAGCGAATACACGGCAAAACGAACGCCTGCCTTCAAAAACGAGGAAGCACTCAGGCTGCTCTGCGAGAAATAATAATAGAAGAAATAGAGCACAAGAAAAATGCAGACCATAAATCCGATATAGTAGTTGGTCAGCATCAATACTGCAAGCGTAACACAGTAGAGGATGGGGTTTTTCCCCTTGATGAGCATCTCACAGCCAAACAGCACGATCGGAAGCAGATACATGGCGTCAATCCACATCGTGTTCATAGCCTGGATCACGCCGTATGCACACAGCGCGTACATCGTACCGAACAGAATCGCAGTATAAGACTCCACACTGCGTGAGCGCTTGAGATAAAACGCCATCGTCGCTCCGCACATACCGACCTTGATCAGAATCAGCAGAAGCAGCGACTCCGTCATCATCGCCTTTGGCAGCAGCGCAACGATCAGTGTAAAGGGGCTGCACAGATAATAGGCAAAAATGCCGAGGAACTCACCGCCAAGCGACCGCGTCCACGAATAAAGAAGCGACGCATCCCCATGGATGATCTCTCTGAAATATTCAAAATAATACACGTACTGTCCGTTGAGGTCAAGCACCAGCACGGAGTTTTTACCGAACGGAAAAACCTCCATACCGATATATATAAGGTACATCAATACCAGAGGGAGGAAAAATGCCGCAATCAAATACCACGGTGTCCCTCCTTGCTCTTTTCCTGCATTCGTTTGTACGGCGGGCATCTCGGGCGTCAGATCATCCGCGTCCGGTGTCAGCATGGCTGCTGTGCTAAATCGTTTCATCGGTTTGCATAACTCCTTTGCAATCAAATACGGTTCCAAAACGAAAACTACCAAAGCAGATACAATTGAAGGTGTCCCATCAAACTGTAAATGGTCAATTCCGCAGCACGCAGGCTGCATTCCGGTACAGATATCAAAGCTTTCCCGCCCCGCGCCTGGAAATACGCGGGCACGGCGGCAATGATTGCACGTATATCTCTATTATATCACAGCTTTTGCACACTTGCAAGGCATTGAAGCTGTTTTTTTCAATTTTCACGCAATTTCTCCTGATTTTCCCACCGAAGAACGCCTGCGGCGTTATCGGACGGGCAGGGGTGCCGCCCGAAATTCACTTGCGGTCATATTCGGTTTGTTTTGCATTTATTTTGTAAACATTTCTTTAATTTTCGCAAATCCCTATAGCGTTAAACGCTCATGTATGGTATAATTATGGATGATACACGGGGTTGTCCCTGTTTTCCAAAAGGGAACGCTGCGTATCAGCAACGTCCGCGTACACTAAATTTTATATATGTATGGAGGTATTTTACCCATGAGCAAAAAGTATTGCTACCTGTTTTCTGAAGGCAACGCAACCATGCGTGAGCTTCTCGGCGGTAAGGGTGCCAACCTGGCAGAAATGACCAGCATCGGTCTTCCCGTTCCGCAGGGCTTCACCATCAGCACCGAGGCGTGCACCCAGTATTATGAGGACGGCCGCAAGATCAATGATGAAATCTTCGCCGAAATCATGGAATACATCACCAAGATGGAAGAAGTCGTCGGCAAGAAGTTCGGTGACCACGAAAATCCCCTGCTCGTTTCCGTCCGTTCCGGCGCACGCGCATCCATGCCCGGTATGATGGACACCATCCTCAACCTCGGTCTTAACGAAGAGGTCGTTGAGGTTATGGCAAAGAAGTCCGGCAATGCACGCTGGGCATATGACTGCTACAGAAGATTTATCCAGATGTACTCCGACGTCGTTATGGAAGTCGGCAAGAAGTACTTTGAAGAGCTCATCGACAAGATGAAGGAAGAAAAGGG
>JAGBZV010000065.1 GCA_017628075.1 Clostridia bacterium | reverse complement strand
GATGAAATTAAATCCACCCACCGCCGCAGCGATTTCACTCGAGCGAAGCGAGAATTTCACATTGCGAAGCAATATTTCACCCACCCGTTAGGGTGGATTTAGTTGAAAAAAGTCCTGTTCTTTCGAACAGGACTTTTTTCTGGAGCTGGTAACCAGAATCGAACTGGTGACCTCATCCTTACCAAGGATGTGCTCTACCGACTGAGCCATACCAGCAAATGCTGCAGAATACAGCTGGCGACCTGGATGGGGCTCGAACCCACGACCTCTAGCGTGACAGGCTAGCGTTCTAACCAACTGAACTACCAGGCCATTTGGTATTCCAAAAGGAGGACGCAAAACCCAATTCAGGCGCATCGTTCCCTCAGCACGTTTTATATTATATCATATTCAAGCAGATTTGTCAACAGATTTTCTGAATTTTTTTGTATTTTTTTACTCGCCCTGCATCCGAGGACCGACCGCTGAAAAAAAACAAGGCTTTGGCGCAATACCTCTTGCAATTTTCCCCATTCTGTGTTAAAATACTCACAGCGGCATCCCGCCTCATTCCAACGTCTAACGTTTTGAAAAGAAAGGGTTATTTTTATGGCAAACGAGATCATCGGAGGCTTGGGCTTCCACCACATCGGCCTCAAGGTCGCAGACCTTGCAAAATCCAGAAGTATGTACGCAGCACTTGGCATGAAGGAGGTCTGCTCCTGGGGAGAGGGTGACAGCGAGATCGTCATGCTCGATCTCGGTGACGGCGGACGGATTGAGCTGTTTGCCGGCGGCGGCGATTTTCTGTCCAAGGAAGGTAAATGGCTGCACTTTGCCATGAAGGTCGATGACGTCGATGCGGCATATCAGACCGCACTCGCCGCAGGCTTTGCGCCCAAGACGGCACCGAAGGTCGTTGACCTGCAGTCCCGTCCTACCAAAATCTCCATCAACATCGCATTCGTCGTCGGTCCCGACGGCGAGGAGCTGGAATTCTTCCGTCAGCTCTGATCACACAGACAAACAAATGCATCGGGCACCGCCGCAGAGCGATATCTGCGCGGTGCCCGATCTGTTTTACAAAAGGATATGCGGTGTGCAATCACGCCTCGCCGTCACCGGCAAGGTCTGCCGAAAACTGAGAGCGGATGGAATCCGCCGCAGATACCGGCATGAAGTAGATAAAGGTGTATCCGTCCGCAATGTATGCGGTGTACGTCTTTCCGTCCAGCTCAAAATTGTCACCAAGATGAATCTTGAAGCTGCGGATCTGCTCAACGGTAGAGGAGCTTGTCGAGCCTGCTGTATCGGTAACCGTAACCGTTTCTTTATAATTGAAGGAAACCGTCGTATTCGGCTGAACAAGGCCGTACTTCTTCAGCGTTTCGTCGTTGATATGGTGCTCTGCGAAATCAGACGGCTTCAACAGATCGCTGATCGTAATAAACGCCTCAGCTGCCTCCGTACCGCTCAGGTTGCGCGTTTCGTCGCCCATGGTGATATCCACGGAGGAAAAGCGTTCCTTGGACAGCACCGGGAAGGTGCCCGCATCGACAAGCTCGCGCAGCTCGTAGTCAAAGTACTTCGTCAGTCCCTCGACAATCAGATAAACCTTATCCTTGCCTACCTCCTGAAAATAGTAGGCCTTACTGAACTCGTTATAATTTCCGTACACATAGGTATGCTCGGAAACCGTACCGTCGTCATGCTCGTACGCGACGGTGAAGGTCCAGGCGGGATCGTCAAGGCCGAAGGAAGCGGTATCCGCGCCCTCCAGATTGACCACCGACATCGCTCCCATGGAGGCAAGCGCATTCGCCATATACGCAATCTTCGTCTGATTGATCGGAAGGGTTGGATCATCGCTGTACGTCCAGCGGCTGTTCGAAATCTTCACAGACACCGTTTCTCCATCGCGCTCCGTATAGGACAGCGCAACGGCGTCGCGGTAATTGAAATCCGCGATGATCAGCTCCTGCTTCTGCGCCTCCTCCTCAAGCCGTTCGTTTTCTGCCTTTGCGTCATTCATGGATTGTGCCATCTTGTAGATGACAAACACACCTACAAGCGCACAAAGCATGAGAACCATTGTTTTGACTCGTTTGTTCTGTTTAATATATTCCCCACAGATTTCCGTGATAACGAATGTTTCATCCCAAAAACAGGATCATCTCTTTCTTCTTCTGTTCCAAATGACAAGGCCAAGCACCGCGGCGCCGATCGGAAGAATCAGAATCATGACAACGCCCCAAAATGCGGCAGCAGCAGAGGAAACCACCAGCGACTGAATCTGAAGCGCCTTTCCGAGAATGGAAATTGAGGAGCTCTTTTCGCACAGCGTGGTCAGCACAGACATAAACAGCGTACCGTTGTAGGAGTACACGTCATCGTTGATAAAGGTCGCAGAGGATACCCAAAGCAGCTTGCCGCCCGTCGCAGTATCCTCGGAGCTTGCCATGAGATAGAAGGGACCCGTAGCATCGCCCTCCTGCTTCTTATAGATCTGATCGGGCGTATCCTTAAACTTTTCGCTTCTTTCCTCGATATCGGGAATGGCAAACGCATCCGCAGACGTAGAAAGAATGCCCTCTACGTATATGTCGGTTCCCTCAATGGCGGAAATACCGTGGCTAAACAGCAGAACAGTCGTAATATTCGCGGATGTCAGATTGGATACAAGCTCTGCCTGTGCGTTCAGCTTCGGCAGCAGGTAGAAGGGGTACTGCATATAGCTGCTGGAATTGCCCTCAAGCACCAGGCCCTCTTCAGCCTGCATACCGTACTCACGAACGATCGCCGCAAGGTTCGGCATTGCCGTCTCTCCGTAGGCTTCAAAGTCCGTGATAAGAATGAGCTTTCCGCCCTCCTTGAGGTATGCAAGGAGGATATCGCGCTCCGCCTCAGTAAGATCCTTGGTCGGTGCATTGAGCATGACGGCACCTGCATCCGCAGGGATCTCGGTGACAGTCAGAAGATTCAGTTCTTCGCTCAGAATGTTTTCAGACTTAATGTCTGCCAGCGCCGAAGCGCCGACGTCTGCCTCACCGTGACCGGTGACGATATACAGCACAGGCAGATCGTCGGACGTCACGTAGTCGATTGCCGTCGTCAGCGTGCTCTCTCCGTTAAAATACTGCGTGCCGGAGGGCATGATGCCCGTCATATAATAGTTGTAAATATCCTCCTCGGAGTATTCCGTCGTATAGATCTCCTCGTAGGAAACGATGGAGTAACGCTTTGCACTCTCAACGATAACGGAATGATTGGTCAAATTGCCCTCCGTATATTTTTTGATGAAGCCGGGATTGGAGGTGGGATCGACCAGGCGGATCTTTACGCGATCAGAGTAGGAGGCGTAGCGATCCAGAATCTCCTTGATGTTGACGTCCTCTGCGCCGCTCTGCGTGATATAGTACATCGTAATGTCTTCCTTGAGTCCCTCCACGATCTGCACCGTGGAATTGGACAGCGTGTACAGCTTCAGAGAGCTGGTATCGAACTTGGTCAGGGTAGTGGGAAGCTCACCGACCATTAGGTTGATCACGACAACGAAGGCAATCACAACGAGCGTCAGAAACGCGCTGTAGGAGCCCATTTTCGTAGTCTTGAGATTGGTCTGCTTGGTAGTATTGCTCATAATTGCGGGTACCGTCCTTTCCGGTATATTGTCAGGACCAACGGCGCTTCTCAACCGACTGGATCGTGCAGAACACGAACAGAACGATCAGAGAAACGTAGTAGACCACGCTGGTCAGATCAAACAGACCGGTGGTAAAGGTCGAAAAACGGTCAAACACAGACAGCCAGTTCAGCACAGCGGAAAACAGACCGTCGTAAATCGAAGAATTGATGAAATAAAGACACGCAAGCAAAAACGCACCGACTGCAAAGGTGATTCCCGCGACAGTCGCGTTTTTGGTCATGGAATACACGATCACGGTAAAGATGACCACGACCACGAGGAAGGCGATCAGCGATGCCATTGCGCCCGCAGGGATCAGAGATGCAATCGCACCCATCAGATACATTGCGAAAATAATGCCGAAGGAGGTAACTGCCGCAATGACCTGGCTTTCGGTTATAGAGCTCATGAACATACCAATGGCGATCAGTGCTCCGCCCAGAAGCGTAAAGCCGAGGATCGCACCGTATGCCGCGCTGAAATAGACGGTTCCGAAAATGGAAAGGATCAGCGGATACAGGGAAAGGATGCCAACGGGAATCAGAAATACCGTAAACATTGCAAGATACTTTGCAAGCACGACCTGCGTTACGCTGACAGGCAGCGAATACAGAAGCTGATCCGTCCTGGAATGGCGTTCCTCCGCCACAGAGCGCATCGTCAGAATCGGAACGATGAGCAGGAACACAATGGTGATATTGGAAAGCACGTTTTCAAAGGACGGGTAGGAGGACATCAGATTGATCAGCGTAGTAAATACTCCGGCGATCGCAAGCATGAAGCCAATGAAAATATAGCCCGTCATGTTGATAAAGTAGTTTTTCAGTTCTTTTTTATAAATGGCAAACATGATCTGTAACTTTCAATCCTTTCTTTAGGAGAACATCGGCCGGTATTCACCGTCGTCATCATCGTCATCCT
>JAGBZV010000064.1 GCA_017628075.1 Clostridia bacterium | reverse complement strand
GACTCGAACCTGCGTATACAAGAGTCAAAGTCTTGTGCCTTAACCGACTTAGCGATACCCCAATGCTATTATTATAACGCAAATCCGCCTGTTTGTCAAGCGGATTTGCGTATTTTATTCCGTTCCTCACAGAAAATTGTACGATCAAAGCTGTGCAAGGCACGCCCGGATCAGATCTCTTGCGCGGGCAATATCTGCCGTCTGCTGATCTCCCGAAATCTCACGCTCAATGATATACGGTCCCTCATAGCCGCACGCATGCAGCGCAGCAATGATGCCCGGGACGTTGGCACGTCCGTCACCCAGCGCACATTCACGGCCAAGCTCCCGTCCGGACGTCGGATAGAAGCCGTCCTTGAAGTGCGTGTTGCGCACGTACTTGCCAAAGACCTCGATCGCATCGACCGTGTTTGCTTTTCCGTACAGAATGAGATTCGCGGTATCCAGATTGATGCCGAGATTTCCGGTACCAACCTCCTCAATAAATCGCAGCATTGCAACGGGCGTTTCCTGACCTGTTTCGAACAGGAAATACTGTCCGTATGCACGAAGCTCCTCTGCAATGTCCGCAATGGCTTCCTTGATCGGCACAAACTGCGGATTGTTCGGATCCTCCGGCAGAAATCCTGCGTGCGTAATGACGTCGGTCACGCCAAGGAAACGCGCAAACGCAGCCTCCTCCTTGATCTCTGCAATCCGCTTTTCGCGGTACTGCTCCGGTACAATGCCAAGCGTCGTCGGTCCCTCGTAGAAATCCCAAACGGCAGGCGCACTCCAGCCTGCCCATACGGCGGTGATCCGGATGCCGTGTGCATCCGCCATTGCCTTCGTTTTCGCCGCTGCCTCCTCAGACAGGTCCGCGCCCGGCCAAACGTTGAGCTGGCAGGCATTGAGCTCCAAAGTCTGCAGGCGCATAAAATCCTCGTTGAGAGAATCCGTCGCTCCTGTATAGCCGATTAGAGCACCAATTTCGTATTGCTTCATAATAGTCCATCCTTTCTGATTTATAATAGATGCAATGTCCTTATGTATTTTCAATCTCTGCAAGGATTACCGCCGAATCGGGCCCGACCTGCACACAGCCGTGCCAGACCTTGCCCGTCAGCAGATCGCAGAACGATCCGGCCATAGGATACACGTCCTGCGAACGATTGACGCAGATATACAGTGTCTGTCCTTCGCTGCGGCGCATAAAAGCAAACACACCGCCATCCGCGTGCAGGATCTCCGTTTCGCCGTCGGCAAAAACAGAGCGGTACGAGGTACGTATCGCGCCGAGCGCCCTGTAATGGGCAAGAAGCTCTGCGTCTTCCTCTCCCCACGGATACGGGCGGCGATTGAACGGATCCCGATATCCCTCCATGCCGGCCTCGTCGCCGTAATAAATACATGGGATGCCGGGCAGCGTAAACTGAATGACCGATGCGAGCCGCAGAAGCGCGACGCCGCGCACCCGTTCCTCTGCCGTCATGGAAAGCACCGCCAGCGCGTCGTTGTCCAGATCTCCCATGGGCTGTGCGGCAAGCGCAGTGATGATCCGCTCTGTGTCGTGCGTGCCAAGCAGGTTCATCAAGAGATGCGTGCATTCGTCCGGATAATGCCGCAAAACCGTTTCTACGGCACGCGACAGCGTCCGCGCATCTCCGTCGCGGATAAACGCAAGGATTCCGTCGCGGAACGGATAGTTCATAACGGAATCAAGCTGTCCGCCCCGGAAATAGCGGCGGCGATGATCGTAGGCAATCTTGTTGGAGGCATCCTCCCAGACCTCGCCGTAGATCACAGCGTCCTCCGATTCCGCCTTGACACGCGCACGCAGATCGCAGAGGAAGCTGTCGTCCAGCTCATCCGCAACGTCCAAACGCCAGCCTGCAACCCCAAGCGCCATCCATTTGTGCAGAATCCCATCCGGGCCGCAGATATAATTTCGGAAATCGGGGTTCCCGGAATACAGCGCAGGCAGAACGCGAACGCCCCACCAGCAATCGTAATCGTCCGGATACGCACGGAAGCGATACCACGGATAATACGGAGAATCCACGGACTGATACGCACCAAGGCCGTCATACGTCCCGTACCGATTGAAATACCGGCTGTTGTCGCCCGTATGATTGAATACGCCGTCACAGATCACACGGATGCCGTATTTTTTTGCCTCTGAAAGCAAATGCGCAAACGCGGCATCTCCGCCAAAGGAGGCATCGACCGACGCATAATCGCCCGTATCGTATTTATGATTGGAATATGCCGTAAAGATCGGTGACAGATACAAAATCGTCACGCCGAGGGATCGCAGATACGGAAGCCGTTCTGCTGCCCCCCACAAATTTCCGCCGAAAAATTCGTTGTTTTTGACATCGCCGCCCGGATACTTTGCGTGCTGCGGCACGCCGTGATACCAATCCTCGTTATATACGGCATCTGCACGGCGCGGCATCTTTGGATGCCGCGTGCTTTGTGAGAACCGATCGACAAAAATATGGTACATTACGCCGCCGGCAAGTGCCATCGGCGTACGGAAATCCGTCTGCGTGACCGTCCATTGGAAGGCGTGCACGTTTTCGTCCCGCCACTTGTATACGGGAGCAAAATCATTCTCCTGCTTGGCATAAATGAGGTGACCATACGCCGTTTCGAATTCAAACCGGAAATAGAACAGGCCGCTGTCCTCTCCGGGCACGCAGACGGATGCCGCGTGCACAGATACCGACCAGATATCCCCCTCGTTTTTCATGTCGAACCAAAGCACGGCTCCGTCATCGTCACGAAACAAGCGCATCCGTCCCGCAAGCGCTCCGAGCTCCGTCTGCAGGGGCACGGAAAACGTCAGCGTATCACAGCCCTTGCATACCGCGCTCCGGCACAGCGAACCACGTGCATCGTGCACGGTCATCGGGTACGGCGCGGCCCTGTCTACGTGGAAAAACGGACGCTCTCCGTTTTCCCACCCATATTGGTTGTGTGTCATGGAACGATCACTTACTTCTTTTTGGATTTGATCCGGGGCGCTGTGATGGGCGTCATGTGCCAGATATTCTTTGCATACTCGGAAATCGCGCGGTCTGCCGCGAAAATTCCTGCTGATGCGGTATTGACAAGCGACATTCTCGCCCACTTCTCACGATCGTTGTAATCGTACGTCATGCGGTCGTGCGCACGGCAGTAGGATTCAAAGTCCGCAAGGCACATATACGGATCGGCAATGCCGCGGCCGATCACGAGATAATCTACGAAGTCACGATAGGAATTGCCGTTGAAGCCGTATGCAAACGAATCAACGGTGTGCTTCAGCTTTTCGTTGCCGACGTAGTAGGTCGCCGCGTTGTAGCCGTGACGCCACAGATCCTCGACCTCAGGCGTCGTCAGGCCGAACAGATACATATTGTCATCCCCAACCGCCTCGTGGATCTCTACGTTTGCACCGTCCAGCGTACCGATCGTAACGGCACCGTTGATCATCAGCTTCATGCAGCCCGTACCGGACGCCTCCTTTCCGGCGAGAGAGATCTGCTCGGAGATGTCTGCGGAGGGAATGAGCACCTCCGCCATGGAAACGTTATAGTCCTCCATAAAGACCACACGCAGCTTTTCACGGATACGGGGATTGCGCTCAATATCTGCCTGCAGATCGCAGATCATCTTGATAATGCGCTTTGCCATATCGTAACCGGGTGCGGCCTTCGCACCGAAAATAAACGTCTGGGGCGTTATGTCCAAATCGGGATTGTCGCGCAGCTCGTTATAAAGACTGATGATACGCAGCGCGTTGAGAAGCTGACGCTTGTATTCATGCAGACGCTTGACCTGCACGTCGAAGATCGAATCGGGATCCAGCGCGATGCCGGTCTTGTTGGCAACGTAGTTGGAGAAGCGCACCTTGTTTTCGCGCTTGATGGCAAGCACCTGGTCAAGCACGCGCTTGTCGTCCTTGTATTCCAGAAGCCGGGACAGCGTCTGCGGCTTCTTCTTGTAATCGGTACCGATCAGACCGTCGATCATCGACGTCAGCGCAGGGTTGGAATAGCACAGCCATCTGCGGTGTGCAATGCCGTTGGTCACGTTGGTGAACTTTCCGGGAGTATACTTATAGAAGTCGTGGAACACCGTCTTGGTCAGAATATCGGAGTGCAGCTTGGAAACGCCGTTGACGGTATGCGAGCCGGCCACGCACAGATTTGCCATGCGTACGGCACCGTATCCGATGATGGACATCCGGGAAATACGGTCCCAATCGCCGGGATAGCAGTGCCAGAGATCGGCGCACAGGCGGCGGTTGATCTCACAGACGATGGTATGGATACGGGGCAGTCTGAATGCAAACAGCTCCTCTCTCCAGGTTTCCAGTGCCTCAGGCATGACGGTATGATTGGTATAAGACACGGTGCGGGTAACCACGTCCCACGCCTGATCCCACGTATAGCTATGCGTGTCCATGAGCTGACGCATCAGCTCGGGAATGACGAGTGCGGGATGCGTATCGTTGACGTGGATTGCGACCTTATCCGCCAGATTCCACAGCGAGCCGTACCGGCGCAGATGGTCGGAAATGATCGACTGCAGAGATGCAGAAACGAGGAAATACTGTTGGGACAGGCGGAGCAGCTTACCCTCGGTATGGTTGTCGGAGGGATAGAGCACCTTGGAGATGATCTCCGCGTTGGTATTCTGCTCCATGGCCTGCATATACGCGCCCTGTGAAAAGAGATTCATGTTGAAGGAGCTTGTGCTCTTTGCCTTCCAAAGGCGAAGCACGTTGACCGCCTCTGAGTCTGCACCGGAGATCATAATGTCGTAGGGAATGGCCTGTATCTCCTCGTAATTGGTATGGGAAACGTCACAGTGGCCGTTCTTCCATTCCTCCTTGATCTGACCGCCAAAGCGTACGGTACACGCCTTATCCGTGCGCGGAACGAGCACAACGTCACCGCCCGGCAGCCAGTTATCAGGCAGCTCGATCTGCTGACCGTCGACAAGCTTCTGCTTGAACAGACCGTATTCGTACAAAATGGAGAAGCCGGTTGCAGGATAATTCAGCGTGGTCGCCGCATCCATAAAGCACGCGGCAAGACGGCCCAAGCCTCCGTTTCCAAGGCCCGGATCGGGCTCTCTGGCGCACACGTCATCCAGACTGATGCCAAGCTCAGACAGAACGTCCTGATAAACACCGGTCAAATTGAGATTTCCGAGATCGTTTTTCAGCGTCGGTCCAATCAGGAATTCCATGCACATATAGTACAGGGTCTTACCCGATTGACGCTTGACCTCCTCCTTGTATTCCGCGCGCTTTTGGGACAAGATATCCTTGACGCACATCATAACGGCACGGTAAATCTGGTCCTCATTTGCTTCGGCGAGAGTCACACCGAAATAACGAGAAAGCTTCGTAGCAAGAGCCTCTCGGACGAATTCTTTAGTATAAATCTGATTCATTGTGGATACTTCCTTTGGTAAATGGATTTCTGTACCTCATAATTATACCACATAATTGCAGTGCGGTCAAGATGGTACCCCAGCGTTTTTCATGTTTTTTTGGATATTTTTGCCATTTGAATCAACTGACAGTTATATTATTTGCAAAAAACAGCCATTTTTTGGGATAATATACAACAGATGCATACGCACCTCGCCGCCGGAACAAAAAGCGGCACCCCCGGACAGGACGTACCGCTTTTTTGTGGCTGTGCTTACAGCGTATTGTACATATCGAGATATTTCTGTGCGGATACCGACCAGGAAAAATCAACCTTCATTGCGTTGGCACGCAGAAGCTCCCATTTTTCCGTATCGCCGTACAAATCAACCGCACGGATGATCGCATCCAGCATATCGAGTGCGTCGTAATTGCAGAAGGTGATGCCGTTGCCCTCTCCTGTCATGGGGTTGAACGGCCGGATGGTATCATACAGTCCGCCGACCTCACGGACGATCGGCACCGTACCGTAGCGGGAGGCAATCATTTGCGCAAGGCCACACGGCTCGCTCTTGGAGGGCATTAAGAAGATATCCGCACCGGCGTAGATCTGCTTGGACACGTCCTTGTTATACGCAAGAAGGATGCTGACCTTCTCTGGATAGCGCTGCTGAAGCTGCTCAAAGAAGCGCTCCAGCTCCGCTTCACCCGTACCGAGCAGAACGAACTGCACGTCGCGCACGAGCAGACGCTCAATGGCGTACTTGACCAGATCGAAGCCCTTGTGAGAGGCAAGTCTGGAAACCATTGCAATCACGGGCGTCGCAGGAGATTCGGGCAGGCCGAACGTCTTTTGCAGCTCCGCCTTGTTTGCTGCCTTGCCCGCCGAAACGGTGTCAACGGTATAGGTCTGTCGGATCACAGGATCCTTCTCTGCATTGTAGTAATCGACGTCAATGCCGTTCACAATACCCATGACCTTGCCGGAGTACATCCGCAGAACGTGCTGCAGTCCCGCCGCGAAGTAATCCATCTGAATCTCCTCGGCGTAGCGCTGAGAAACGGTCGTCAGACGGTCACAGCAAACGATTGCACCCTTTGTCAGGTTGATCATGCCGTTATATTCCACGATCGATCTCTCGTAATCGGACAGTCCGAATACGTCACCGAGGATCGCAAGATCGTACATACCCTGATAGTCGATGTTGTGAATGGTGTATACCGTCTTGATTCCGCGGTATTCCTTCATCCAGTTGTACTTGGTACGCAGATAGATGACGGACAGCGCGCTCTGCCAATCGTGTGCGTGAAGCACGTCCGGGAAGAAGCCGATCCTCGGCATCATTTCCATGACCGCCATGCAGAAGAACGCAAAGCGCTCTCCGTCGTCAAAGTTTCCGTAGAGATTGCTGCGGGAGAAGTAGTATTGGTTGTCAACAAAATAATAGGTTACGTCGTTGAGCTCGTAGCTGTAGAGCCCGCAATACTGATGCCGCCAGGAAAGCTGAACGTAGAACTCCGTCACAAGCTCCATTTGGCTGCGGTATTTCTCGGAAACAGACTGGTACAGCGGCAAAACGACGCGGATATCAAGGTCCTCCCCCTGCTTGCGCTTGAGCGCAGCAGGCAGGGAGCCGAGCACGTCTGCGAGACCGCCCGTTGAAGCAAACGGAAGCGCTTCCGCACCGACATATAATAATTTCATAACGATTTTTCCTTTCGTTGGATACAGATACGGCAGGGCCGCTTACAGCATCTGGTTCTTGCCGATAAAGTACGGCTTTGACGGATGGCCGGAAAGCATGTTTCCATCACGCACGACTACGTTCTTGTCGGAGATTACGCAGTTCATAAAGACGTTTTCTCCAACGACCGTATCCTGATAAAGGATACAGTTCTTGACCACCGCTCCGCGGCCGATCTTGACACCGCGGAACAGAATACAGTTTTCGACCGTTCCGTCTACCGTACAGCCGTCCGCAATGAGCGAGTTTTTAACGCTGGACGCCTCCGTATAGCGGGTAGGCGCAGAGTTGCGCACCTTGGTCAGGACAGGCCGTCCTTCAACACCGAAAAGGGCTGTGCGGAAGGCTGTATTTTTGATCAGATCCATGCTCGTCGCAAAGTAATCCTCAAGCGAGGAGATCGTTGCAAACGCACCGTCGTAGCGGTAGATGCGATAATTGCGCTCGTCCTTGTTGCGCATCATGACGTCAAGCGTCAGCGATGCAAAGCCGTGCGCGATCGACTCCTGCACGATGTTCTGCAGATAGCTTGTGTTGATCACGGTGATGTTCAGCGCAACGTCGTGCTCACCGACCGCATACCTCGGATTCAGCGCCAGATCGACGATGCGTCCGCTCTCGTCCGCCTCGATGATAGTCGCCGTTTCACCGATGGAGCCGTTCAGCATCAGCCGCTTGGTCATCATCGTAATATCAGCATCATTCTTGATATGGTCGCTCAGAAGCGCATTGAGATCCACGTTGCAGATGCCGTCGCAGTCCGCCATAATAACGTAGTCTTCCTTGATATGGTTCAGGCTTGCCGCAATGCCCATCAGGGATTCCAGACGGGAGTGCGCACCGCCCGTGTAGTTCTGATTATAGCGCATATTCGGAGGGAGGACCTTGATACCGCCGGAACGGCGTGCCAGATCCCAGTCCTTACCGGAGCCGATATGGTCCATCAGAGATTGGTAATTGTACTGTGTCACGACACGGATATCGGTAATGCCGGAGTTGACCATGTTGGACAGCGTAAAGTCGATAAGACGGTATCTGCATCCGAACGGAACGGAGCCGATGGTACGGCTGCGCGTCAGCTCGGGAATGTTTCTTTCATGCAGGTTGGCAAAGATAATACCGATTGCATTCATGCGTTGGAGCCCCCTTCCTTGCGTGCGTTAAGTGCAGCCTCGTTGATCATTTCGCCAGCGGCGATCACCATGCCCGCAGGCACCGTCAGCTTCGTGCCCACGACGGCAATCTTTGCTTCGTTGTTCTTTGCACCGACGGCAGCACCCGCCTCAATAACGGTATCGGCGTCAACGATGGCGTATTCCACGCACGCTCCCGCCTCGATTCTCGTACCGCTCATAATCACGGCGTCACGGACGACCGCACCCGGCGCTACGTATACGCCGTCAAAGAGCACGGAATTTTCCACGCAGCCGTATATCTCACAGCCCTCGCTCATCATAGAGCCGACGATCCTTGCATCCTCACCGACAAACTGCGGCGGGCGGGCAGAGGTCCGGGAGAAAATACGCCAATTTCTGTCGTAGAGGTCAAACGCGGGCGTTTCACCCAGAAGATCCATATTGGCCTCCCACAGGGATGCAATCGTGCCGACGTCCTTCCAATAGCCGGAGAAGGGATATGCGTACATCGCACAGCCGTTGTCCAGCATCCGCGGAATGATGTTCTTGCCGAAGTCCTTGGAGGACGCAGGATCCGCCTCGTCCGCGATGAGATACTCGCGGAGCAGCTTTGCATTGAATATGTAGATGCCCATCGACGCCTTTGTGGACTTTGGCTGCTTGGGCTTTTCCTCAAACTCGAAGATCCTTCCCGTTTCGTCCGCATTCATAATACCGAAGCGGCTTGCCTCTGCAAGCGGAACCTCCAGAACGGAAATGGTGCAGTCTGCGTTCATCCTCTTGTGATAATCCAGCATCGCAGCATAGTCCATCTTGTAGATATGGTCACCGGAGAGGATCAGTACGTAGTCGGGATCGTAGCGGTCTATGAAGTTGAGATTCTGATAGATCGCATTTGCCGTACCGGAATACCAATCCGCACCGTTTTTCCCCTGATAGGGCGGCAGAACCATGACACCGCCGCGGCTGCGGTCAAGGTCCCACGGCTGTCCGTTGCCAATGTACTCATTGAGTACAAGCGGCTGATACTGCGTCAGAACGCCGACGGTATCCAGACCGGAATTGATACAGTTTGAGAGAGGGAAATCGATGATGCGGTATTTGCCGCCGAACTGAACCGCAGGCTTGGCGGTTGATTCGGTCAGTGTGTACAATCGGCTGCCCTGCCCTCCGGCAAGCAGCATGACGACACATTCTTTCTTTTGGAACATAGGTGATGCCTCCTTCTATTTCTCGCCCCTTGTACGGGGAAAACGATTATGATATGCGCGCTTACTCTCTGCGCTGCCGCTTGGCGGGTGCCAGAACGACCGCGGATAAGCCGGGGAGCGTGATCTTCAGCTGTCTGCGGATCTCACTGTTATCCGGAGCCGCGACCGCCTCGGAAATCAGCCTGCCCTCGTTGCGAATGCCGCTGCCGCCAAAGCGCTCGTCATCCGTATTGAAGATCTCCTCGTAAGCTGCCGGAACATCGGACGGCAGATGCATGGGATAATTCTCGCGCGTGACCGGAGAGAAGTTGACCGCAATCAGAAGCGGCATTCCGGCACGGTCGTAGCGCACGTACGAAATGGTGTTCGTGCCGCATTCGTCCGCACCCATCCACCGGTAGCCCGCCCATGAGAAGTCGTCCTCCCACAGCTCTTTGCGTTCTATATACAGATGATTGAGCGCACGGGTGAAATCCTGCATTCTGCGGTGCGGTTCATACTCAAGCATAAACCACTCAAGCTGATTTTCGTAGTCCCATTCCCGAAACGGTGCATATTCGCATCCCATGAACGTCATCTTTTTTCCGGGCTGCGTCATCATGTAGGTCTGGAACGCACGCATTCCGGCAAATTTCTGCTCATAGGTGCCAAACATCTTGTCAAGCAAGGATTTCTTTCCGTGTACCACCTCATCGTGGGAAATGGGAAGAATATAGTTTTCGGAAAAAGCATACATCAGCGGGAAGGTCAGACGGCTGTGCTTCTCCATGCGGAACAGCGGATCGGTCTGTATATAGTCAAACAGATCGTTTGCCCATCCCATATTCCACTTGAAATTGAAGCCAAGACCGCCCATATCGACCGGCTTTGTGATCATCGGCCAATCAGAGGACTCCTCCGCAATCATCAGCGCATCGGGGAACTCCAAGAACAGCTTGGTGTTCAGCTTCCGGAAAAACGCTGTCGCGGAATGGTTGGTATTGGAGCCGTCCGGATTGGGGTTCCATTCCCCGGGATTTTTGTCGAAATCCAGATACAGCATCGCGGCTACCGCATCACAGCGCAGACCATCAATGTGGTACTCACGCATCCAAAACATTGCGTTGGACACAAGGAACGACTGCACCTCCGGTCGCCCGACGTCAAAGCAGTGTGTGCCCCATCCCTGATGTCCCACACGGTCATTTCCCTGGTATTCGTAGCATCGGCTTCCGTCAAATTCGTACAAGCCGTGCTCGTCCTTTGGAAAATGCGCCGGAACCCAGTCCAGAATCACGCCGATTCCGGCAACGTGGCAGGCATCCACGAAATATTTGAAGTCCTCGGGCGTGCCGAAGCGGGAGGTCGGTGCGTAATACGAGCAGACCTGATATCCCCATGAGCCGTCAAACGGATGCTCCATGATCGGCAGAAGCTCAACGTGCGTATACCCCATTTCCTTGACGTACGGTACGAGCACCTCCGCCATTTCGCGGTAGCTCAAATACGCATCGGGGTTGTCCTTCGTCGTCATGCCGTCCCGGGTCCGGAAGGAGCCGAGATGAACCTCGTAAATGTTCAGCGGCGCGGGATAAAAGGCGCGCTCTGCCTTTGGCTTTGCCCCGCGCTTGCTTGCGGCGGCGCCTGCCGTGACCGACAGCGAAGCGCCTCCCGGCGCATCCTCCGCCGTCTTTGGCATTGGGTTTGAGAAAATTCTTCGTCTGTGCGCACGCCAACCTCTGTCGTGCCACTCAAATTTCGGCGGTATGTACAGAATGGACGCCGTATTCTGAAGACTCTCAGAATAAATCCCGTAGGGATCTGCCTTCATGCGAACGCCGTTGTCACCGGTCACGCGATATTTATAACGCAGCCCGCACCAGTTTCCATCCTCTGCCTGTCCATCCTTTTTGGGAGGCAGCGATACGGTACATTCCCAAACGCCGGCTTCCGTAATCCGCGTCATGGAAGCACCGTCTCCCCATCCGTTGAAGTCGCCTACGACCTCAATCCTGTGCGCACGCGGCGCCCAGACACGAAAGGTCCAGAATCGTCCTCCAAAGCGGTCCTCGGAAAAATGTGCTCCGAGATAGTCGTACGCATACGTCGTCGTTCCCTGATGGAAATAATATGCAGCAAGGTCGTCGGGGCGATGGCTTTCCGCGCTACCGCGCCTCGTTTGCTTTTTTCCTGTTGGCATCATGCTTCACTCCTGTTTTCATTTATAACATGACAGACCGAACCGATACGGTCCAAACATCTTCTGCTTATATTATATCTCATTCCTTCAGATTTTGCAAGAGGAAACGCACAGATAACTGTACTTTTTTCGATAAAGTTCGGCTATTTTGTTCAAATACAATGCCGCGTTTTTGTGTATATTGACGAAAATCGTGAATCAAATATGTCTGCTCCGTATAAAAAAGACACCGCCGCGGAACAATGTCCGCAGGCGATGTCTGAAATCCATGGGAATCTTACAGCACAAACGCAAAGCCGTATTTAAAAATGTTCGGCCGCAGTACCACGCCCCTTCGTGTGATGGGAATCTTACAGCACAAACGCAAAGCCGTATTTAAAAATGTTCGGTACGGGAAAGGATGTCGTCCTGAACTGCTTGCTCAAGCTTTGTGTAATACGCGGAGAAGCCGGAAACACGAACAACGAGAGATTCATAATTTTCGGGGTGCATCTGTGCATCGCGCAGCGTGTCCTTGGAAACGCAGTTGATCTGAAGCTCCTGACCGCCCATAAGGAAGTACGAGCGAATGACCGCACCGAGCTTTGCCCGCTTTTCCGGATTTGCAAACATCTCAGGCGTGTACTTCTGATTGACCACCGTTCCGCAGGCAACGAGCGTGTAATCCGGCTTGCAGAGAGAAAGCGCAGACGCCGTCGGGCCGGAGCGATCCATACCGTGCATCGGGGATGCCGCATCAGAAAGCGCGTGCATTGCACGGCGACCGTCCGGTGTCGCGCCAACCTCACGTCCAGCACTGACGTTCTGAACGTTGGATGCAATGGCAACATAGAAGCGGCCACCGTCGTAGGTACGGTATTCATCAAAAATTTCTGCCTGAATCTTAACAAACCAAATGGCATACTTGTCAGCAACATCGTTGTCGTTTCCGTACTTGGGTGCATCAAGCAGCTTCTGTCGAAGCTCCTCGTATCCAACGAAGTCTGCCGCAAGGGCATCGCGAAGCTGCCCCAGCGTCACAACGTGATCACGGAACACGACCGTTTCGATCGCAGCAAGAGAGTCCGCAACCGATGCAATACCGACACTGCACGCCGCGTGCGCAGATTTGTAAACCGCGCCGCCGCGGTTGATGTCAAGACCGCGCGCAATACAGTCGTCGCAGAAGCAGGAAAGGAAGGGGGACTGCATATTTTCCTTGTCCGCTACGTTGTTGTAGGAGTCAAACGCCTTGATGTGATTTTCAGCACCATAGCGTATCTGTGCAGTAAACGCCGCAATCAACTCATCCATGGAGGTAAAGGAGTCGGGATCTCCCGTTTCAATACCATGCTTCTCGCCGTCGAGGAAGGAGCGGCCGTTGTTCAGCGCATATTCCAGATAGAGCGGCGTGTTGAAGCGGCTGTCGGACCACGGCGGCTGCTTGCCCTGCATGAAGTTTTCGATACAGCCGACCATACAGTAGTTACGGCAGTCCTCAAGCGCATAGCCCATACGCAGAAGCGCGGGAATATTGACCTCGTCGTTCATCAGCGCAGGATAGCCAAGGCCCGTGCCTATGGATTCCAGACACGCATCCATAAACTCGTCGGTCGTGTTGCGATGCAGACGTGCAGACAGGTTCGGACCGGGAATGAAGCACTTGCGCACCGCACGGATAAGGCAGAAGGACAAGCGGTTCGTCGCATCGGAGCCGTCCTCGGGCTTCACGCCGCCAATGGCAATGTTGCACACGTCGTCGCCGCCCGTCATCACACAGCGCTCACCGATCTTGACAAGCACGGATGCCAGATCCTCGACAACGTCATCCTCCGTCAAAATGCCCGCCTCAATATCGCGTGCAAAGTACGGATAGAGATATTGGTCCATACGGCCGAACGCCATCGCAAAGCGGCCTTCGTATGCAAATGCAACGTACGTCATCCAGAGAAGCTGGAGCGCATCGCGGAAGTTCTGCGGCGCAGCAAACGAAATGCGGCGGCAGCGTGCGGCAATGTCAGCAAAGCGCGCACGGTCATCCTCATTCGCAGCAGCATCTGCCATCGCATCTGCCGCCTCGGCATAGCCGAGGATCATCTCGGAGAATGCCTCCATCGTAATGCGCGCTGCGCGCAGAAACGCCGTCTTTTCTGCATCCCCCTCCCAGTTCTTGAGAGAAGCGTCGATCTCAGCAAGCGTTCCTTCAACGCCCGCAGGAAGGAAGTGCGCGTAATTCGCCGCATAGTGGTCGGAATTGAGCCAGAACCAGCGCTCCGGATACGCCTCGCAGATCTTGTCGGCGCGTGCGAGCTCCTCCTTGGAGAAATCATCACGCAAGCCGCGCACGGAGCCTGCGAATCGGTCGTTGGCATACAGGTGCTTTCGGTGAGAAACAAACAGCTCGCGAATGGCATACGCACGCGCGATGACATTTTCCTCACCCGTATGTGCAGCATAGCCTCTCGCGCGGTAAACGTTCGAGGCGATCTCACCGCTCGCCGGTGCAAGCGCCTGCTGCTTCAGGTCTTCAAAATCGTACGGAAATAGCATTTTTGTAACCAATCCTTTCATATGAGATAAATCCTCTCCCCCATCCGCAGACGGGGCGCAGAGTTGGAAAAAACGGGAAAAATACATATCCATAGGCATTATTTTCCGCCATTTGTATAATTTATCAAAAAACGGATATGTTAAGAGTAGTATATCATATTACGCGGCTCTTGTCTATACTAATTCAAAATTTTTAACAATTTTATCGCGTAGAAAGGATCCGGCATGACCGAACAGCGCTCCTATCTGCCCATACTGCTTGCCGGCGGTATGGGAACCCGCCTGCACCCCATCACCGCAGATCTTCCAAAGCCTCTCATCCCGGTTGACGGCGTTCCCGCCATCTGCAGAATTCTCGATACACTCGATGCCATCGGCTATCGGAAAGCAGTCGTGACCGTGCGTTACCTCGCAGACGAAATCATCTCGGCTCTCGGTACGCGCTACCGTGGAATCTCCCTCTCGTATTCTCGCGAGGACGGTACGGGGCGCGGCACCGCAGGCGGTGTCCGCGCAGCGTGGGACGTCTTCGGAGAAGGCGCCGCAGGCGCCCTTGTCATCAGCGGGGATGCGGTGTTCACCTGTGACCTTGACGCCCTCACATCCCTGTGCAAGGAAAAGGCTGCCGACGCAGTCATTCTCTGCACGAGAGTTTCCGATCCCTCCGCATACGGCACGGTGCATACCGACGGTGACGGGCGCATTACCGCGTTCGTGGAAAAGCCCTGCGTAGCAGAGGCAGTCACGGACCTCGTCAACACAGGCATCTACTGTCTGTCCCGTGCCTTTCTGGAACGAATCCCCACGACGGGCGCACCCGATTTCGGCACAGACGTCTTCGGCGCGGCATTGCGGCGGGGAGATGCCCTGTACGCCTGTCGGGGGGAGGGCTATTGGTGCGATATCGGCTCGTTTTCCTCTTATCTCGCCTGCTCGCGTGCCATCAGCCGGGGAGAAATTCGCACGCCGCATACGGCGCAGATGCGCCAACGTGCACCGCAGGGCACCTCGGATTGCTCTCTTGGCCGCAAATGCACCCTCGGCACAGGCGCTTTTGTGCGGCGCAGTATTCTCTTTGACAACGTGCACGTCGGTGCCGGCGCCTCCGTAACGGGATCGATTTTGTGTCGGGGCGTGCATATCGGTGACGGTGCGATCGTTGAGGAGGGATGCGTCCTCGGAAGCGGAGCCACGGTCGGGGCAGGTGTGCACCTCGGACGCAGAACGCACCTTGCGCCCGGTGAAGCCGCCGACACCGACACCAAACTGCAGCGTGTCGGGCGCACGGGCAGCAGCGGCGATCCGTTTGCCTCGGACGATGCCGCCCGCTATCTCTGCGACGTCGGATATCTGCTGTCCGGAACCGCCGTCCCGGAAAAGCGGATCGTGTACGCGCTTGCGTACGCGGCAGCGGAGCTTGCACGAAGACAGGGCGCGGATCTGTTCGTCTGTGCCGCAGAGCAGAGCCAGACGGTCCGCACTGCAATGCACCTGCTCACAGGCGTCCTCGGACGTCTTGACGTCGGATGCGTGACCGTCTGCGACGGCGTGCTTGCGCTGTCTGCGGCGCGGATGCCGCATCTGCGTATTCGCAAAACACCCAGGGCGGGCCTGTACCGTATCGTGCTTCTCACGCAAGGCGGTATTCCAGCAGCCGCCGTATTTGACAGCGTAGGGCTCTCCCCGGACCGCGCCGCAGAGCGGATCCTTGACGCGGCGTTTTCCGATGCCCTGGCATCCCCCCGTCTCCCGTTTCCGTCCGCAAGCACCGCACCTGCACGCCTTCATACAGCCTATGCCGCAGCACTCCTCACGGACTATTGCACGCAATACGCACGGACGCCTCTGCCCGCCGGCAGCGCCGACGTTACCTTCAGCACGGGGCACAGCCCGCAGGAGCGACTGCTCGCGGCGCTCCTTACGAAAATCGGAGCAAGGGAACGCCCGGATGCCAAAATCCGCTTTTCCGTCGCCGCACCCGGTGAGGCGGGAGCAGACATTCTCTGTCCGCTGACCGCAACGGACCTCCGTGCTCCGGGCAAAACGGTCTGCAGTCATTGGACGCTTACCGCACTCCTGACGGCATATCGCGCATCTGCGAAATACGATGTGCGCACCGTGCCGTATCCGACCGCACGCACCGGCAGATATTCCGGCTCAAGCCCCTCCGTTCCGCTGTCATTGCCGCTCTGTGCACCGCACACCATCCCCTCCGATCTGCGCTATACGCATACGCCAACGCTTCCCTCGCACGCAGACGAACGCGACGCTGCCGTGCGCGCACGAATGCTTGCAGCCGTCGAAGCAGAGGATGCTGTTCTGCTCGCACGCAGCATCATGTATCTGCTTGCCGCAGAGGGTGCATCGCTCGGTACACTCACGCAGCAGCACGGTATCTCACCCGCCGCCTGCCGCCGCTGTATCGTCACGCCGCAGCCCTCCGCTTCCCCCGACGCACCGATACTATCGCTGGCCTCCTCATTGTGCAGACTCAGCGAGGCACCGGACGCCGCATTTTCGCCCGCAACCGAGGGGATGGTACACCACGACCGCGCCGGAAACGCAGTACGGATCGTTGCATCGCGGACCGGAAGCTTCCGCATCGTGGCAGACGCCTTTTCCGCTGAAACAGCAGAAGCGCTGTGCGGCTTTGCACGCGAGCGGCTTTTTGCCGTACTCGTTTCCGCACGGCAGACGGAATCGTAAACAAAACACGGGCTGTTGCACTTACGTGCCCCAGCCCCATAGAAGTTTCCCTTGCCCCTCAGTGAAGGGGCATTTTCATGCGATTTTCGCTTGAAAACCGGGAAATTCGGGTCACTTCGTGACCCCGGGTTGTCGCAAGCTTTCAGCTTGCAACAACCCCGTCTTGCCGTATATCATTCGTCCTCGTCGGTAATATCGCGGAACGAGGCCTCATATTTTCCGTCCGGTGCACGGCGCTGTGCGTCAAAGGAAAACTGCATCTGCGTGATATGCAGCGCACGATTGGTCCACAGCGCACCGATGCCATTCAAAAGGATCATGCCGCCGATCACGCGCAGCGCCAGCTCCAGCGCATCAAACGGGCGCCAAAGCAGCACGATTCCGCAAATCAGCGTCAGCACACCGATGATACAAGCCGTATAAAAGCGCCGCTTCTGTCGTCCGATCAGAACAGCGTCCCCATGGGAGCCGGCACGCACCGTGCGGTGCATCGCAGCAGCACAGCGAATGCGATCTATGCCGTCAAGCAAGAACAGCAATCCCACAGCAACGGGAAGAAGCGAAAACACCTGCTCGGGACGGCGGAGGATATATCCGCCAAAAAGCAGGGCCGCGGCTCCGCCGATGATTGCGCCTATGCGTATGAAGCCCTCCGTGCGTATGGCCGAAATCAGCTTCCAGGCGCCATAGGAAAGGCAAAGCAGACCGAGGATCAGCGAAAGCAGTCCCAGCACTCCGCCGGGAAACAGCAGAAAGACCGCCCCCGCCAAAATACAGCAAAGAGGAAATGCCGCCGATGTTTTTGCTTGTGTACTCGATGTGTGCCGCAAGTGCTATACCCCTTTTCCCGTCGGTAATATTCTCCCTGCCAAGCACGCCTTGAAGCGGCCGGCAGGACAACCTTCCATATCTTTATTATACGCAAAAATTGTGAGCGTTTTTTCTCCGCTTCGTAACTATTTTTTGAATATCCTGTAAATTGCACGTGCACCGAAGGACCTTCCGCCGAAAACACCCCGTATTTTCAAAAAAAGAATTGACAACGAGGAGCAGATATGGTATAATAAATAACGTTGTCAGAGCATTTCCGTCCGGAAGCGCTTTGATTGAACGGGTCATTAGCTCAGTTGGTCAGAGCTACCGGCTCATAACCGGTTGGTCCTGGGTTCAAGTCCCCGATGACCCACCAAATAAAATCCGCGTTCGCAGGAGCATCTGCACAATTAGCGGTAAAATGAGATTAGCCACCACGGTTTTTTCGTGGTGGCTTTTGATATGCAGAAAGCAAAGAAAAGCCCCGCACGAGGCGGGGCGAGAAATCACATATCTTCGTTGTCTAAATAGTTTAATAATATTTGACCTTCCTCAAATAGAGATAGTGCTTGAGCCGCTGATTTTATGTTAATATCTGGGTATTCAAATTCTGCACTCCAATCGGCTTCTTCAATTCGCTCTGAAAATCGTAATAGCATAATTTTTCCTAAAACAGCTTTTGAATAAATGTCGGTATCCGCACAATTCTCAATGATAAATTCATAGTGGCGCAAGGAGTTTTCAATAAGGTCATTAAAAAACTCACTACTTGGATTATCCGATAGATTTTCATCAAAGGCAAGCTGATACTCGGAAAATGCCAGCCACTCTAAATAATCAAAGTCTTTTGGATATGCCAAGCAGGCTTCTTTTGCCCACCAATAACTGACGCTATGATCTTGGCTTTTCCTGTATTTTTGTAGGGCGGAATTGTACTTTTTCCTTGTAACATCATCATTAGCTTCCGTTATTCCCAGCAATTCATCGGCACTTATATTAAAAAGCTTTGTGAGTGGAGGAATTAATGAAAGATCAGGACTTGATAAGCCACATTCCCATTTAGAGACTGCTTGATACGAGACGCATAGATGTTCTGCAAGCTTTTCCTGTGTCATATT
>JAGBZV010000063.1 GCA_017628075.1 Clostridia bacterium | reverse complement strand
GTAACACGGCAGGATACCGAGAACTCGGTTCTTATGTGGGATGCGTCGCAGGGGTGTACATACCGCATCTATCGCAGTGACGCGGAGAGTGGAGAATACGAGTTGATCGGAGAATCCGATTCGGGCGCTTTTGTGGATACTGCGGCGGTCTATCCCGCGGTTTATTGGTACAAGCTGCAGGAAATTGCGGCTGATGGCAGCGAGAGTGAACTGTCAGACCCTGTGCAGACCGGTACGAACGCACAGCCTGTCTATGATGTGACCGTGATCATGTATCACGATTTTATCACGCAGGAGGATGTGGAGAACGGTGTCGTATTTGGCGAGTATGCTTTGGATCCGGCGGATTTTGAAGCGGATCTTCAGTATCTGAGAAACAACGGCTATACCTTGATTACGTCCGATGATCTCGTGGAGTATCTTTACGGCAATCAGCCGCTTCCGCCCAAAGCGGTCATTATTTCCATTGATGACGGCACGCTCGGCGTGTTTACCAACGGGTGGCCTCTGCTGAAGAAATACAATCTGAAAGCTGATTTTAATGTGATCGGGGAGCAGATCGATCTTGCTTGGGAAACGGTCTACTACGGAGGTACCAGAGACGGTGAGGAAGCACCGTACTGCACCTGGAATGAATTGAAAATAATGGTGGACAGCGGTGCGATCAACCTGTGTACGCATACATACGGGATGCACCACTATGACAGATCGGGTCGCATTGGCCTGAGTATGCTTGAAGAGGAGAGCATCGAGGAGTATACACAGGTATTGCACGACGATTACAAGAAAATCATCAGCAGTATGACCGGTTGGTGGGGTATCGTTCCCCGCACGCTTGCATATCCTTACTCCAGACGAACGGAAACGACGGATCGGGTTTTGCTGGAGGAAATCGGATTTGATATCCTGATGTGCGGTGAAGGTGTGCGGCCGACAAGCAGTAATTTCTTCGTGCTTGGCGGTGGCGTGGATGGCAGTATCCATCTGATGAATCGCCCCTGCCGTATGAACGGATCGCCGATTGAGGAATATCTTGCTGCCGCACAGGCGCGTGATTATTCCAATGGGGTCAACGCGCCCGTTGATACGCTGGCGCTTGGTCAGGAGGCGTGCAAGGAGCTTGCGCAATGGTATAATCCGTTTACAGATGTGGCGACCAATGCATGGTATAGCGGAAATACTTATTACACCTATGTCAATGCGCTGATGACGGGAACGGGAGCATCGACATTCTCGCCCGATGCGTTCGTTAGCCGCGGTATGGTGGCAGTGATCCTGCACCGTATGGCAGGAAAACCTGCGGCCGGAGAAGATATCAGTTTTTCCGATGTTTCACAGGGTGTATGGTACGATGATGCTGCGCGTTGGGCTGCGGAAACCGAAATCCTGCCGGGTGTATCCGAGACGGAATACGCGCCGAATGCCGATATAAGCCGCGCAGAGTTGGCGGTCAGCCTGTATCGCTATGCGAAGTTTGCAGGAATTGATACGACTGCAGCAGCTTCTTTGGAAAGATTTGTTGACGCAGATCTGCTGTCCGATGAGGAGTACGCTGCAATGGAGTGGGCAGTAGCTTCCGGAATTTTCCAGGGAGATGACAAGAATTGCCTGCTTCCCGATCAGGTGCTGACCCGTGCGCAGTTTGCAGCGGTTCTGCATGGCTGGCACCTGCATCTGCAGGCATGAAATAATAAAATCACCTCGGGGAGGTACTGCGTGAGCGGTGCTTCCCCGAGGTTTTTTGTGTTTTGCTTTTGTTAGCTGTGGCTGTTTTCGCCGTCGGTGAGGATGCCGTCCGTGTCGTGGACGCGTGCATTGGAGATCATCTGCTGAAAGCTGGTGCGGTCT
>JAGBZV010000062.1 GCA_017628075.1 Clostridia bacterium | reverse complement strand
GGTATCAACTCTCTGGAGCTTGCAGACCTGATCTTCAGCTGCGAAGCAAAGTACAACATCGAAATCGACGAGGACGACTACAGAAAGTTCGTGACGGTCGGTGACGTGATTGCATATCTTGAGGAAACGCAGGCTTAATTTTCGTAATATTCAAGTACCCCGGGCAAATCGCACGCAAGCCGCGTGCAGTTTGTCCGGGGTGTCTTTTTTGAATTCGTGTGTTAGGTGCGGGAGAGGATCAGCGTGACAGCTCCATCGGTGCCGCGCACGTGATATTCGCCCATGCCTGCCGGCAGGAAGTAGGAGTCGCCTGCGCGCAGGGGATAGTCGGTATCGCCGTGTGTCAGCACGCCCGCTCCTGCTGTGACGAGGAGTGAAACAAAGCTGTCCTCACCAACGGAGAAGGTCCGGCTGTCGCGCACATTTTCCAGCTCTGCGTGGAAGTAAGCGGCGTCTGCAAGGCTGCTTCTGTCGCCGCGCTCATAGCGCAGATCGTCGATCTCTGCATCGGTAAAGTACCGGGAGCAGGCAACCGCATCGTCGATATGCAGGGCGCGGAGCGTGCCGTCTGCCTGTCGGCGGTTGTAATCGTAGACGCGGTAGGTCGTGTCGCAATTCTGCTGGATCTCTGCGAGCAGAATGCCTCCGCCGATGGCATGGATCAGTCCTGCGGGAATATAAAAGACGTCGCCCGGACGGACGGGAACGCGCTTCATGAGCGTTTCAAGCGTCCCCTCCTCAATCGCCCGGCGGAGCTGGTCCTGTGTGAACGCCTGCGTTGTGCCAAAGATCAACTCCGCACCCATGGAAGCCTCCAGCACGATCCACATCTCGGTCTTGCCGCGCGGATCGGCGCAGCCTGCGGCTTTTGCATACGCATCGTCCGGATGCACCTGGATGGAAAGCTTGTCGCGTGCGTCGATGAACTTAATGAGCAGAGGGCAGGCGGGATCCGTATTGCCCTTCTTCAGAAGCTGCGGAGCATCCTGCAGAAGGCGGTCGATGCGCAGGCCCATATATTCGCCGTTGACGATAAATCCGGGGTTGTCATCGCGGGCAGAGAGCATCCATGCCTCTGCGATATTTTCAAGTCTGGTCTGAAAGCCAAAGCAGTCACGCATCCGGTTTCCGCCCCAGATGGTGGAGCGGCAGACCGGAGAAAGCTGCATGGGGTATAAAACGGGGTGATTCATTTGATGGATAATCCTTTCGGTTTCGTCTGCGGAGAGGTGATATGGAGCGGCAAATCCACGGGACGATCAGTATTCGTAGCCGCAATGGGACAGGAATTCCTTTGCCATCAGCGTTGCGCCGATCTGGTTGGGATGAACGCGGTCCCATGCGATGAAGGTGGAGTGACGGATCTTGCAGAAATCCTCGTACATCTTCTGGAAGTCAACGAAAATACATCCGTATTCCTCTGCGAGTGCACGGCAGATATCGCAGTACTCGTCCATACGGGCGCGCATCGTGTCCTCGCGGTTGGGCTCGATGTAGTAGGGCGTGACAAGGAAGACGCCCTTGACCTTGCCCTGCAGACGGTTCAGCATCTCGCGCAGATTGCTTTCGTATTCCTCGGGGGTGCAGGCAATTTCCGGAATAGCGGGGGAGTCAAACTGACGCCAGACGTCGTTGATGCCGATGCAGATGGAAACCCACTGCGGATTCAGATTGACCACGTCGCGGTCAAAGCGCTCCAGAAGATCACGGCTGGTATGGCCGGAACTGCCGGAGTTGGTAACGCGAATGTAGCGCTCGGGATAGGAAACGGTGAGCATATTTTCGATGATGCGGACGTAGCTGCGTCCGAGGTTCTCAAAAATACCCTCGCCGACGGGCTGTGTAGAGCCCATGTCGGTGACAGAGTCACCTGCAAATACGATGCGGTCGCCGTTTTCGAAGATCAAAGACATGATAGAATTCCTCTCTTTTTTTGCATTATTTATTTTGTGCGGCAAGCATTTCATCTGCTGCGCGCATAATAGCGTATTTTCCGGATTCGTAGGTTAAGCCGCCCTGCAGATACGCCGTATACGGCGGGCGCAGAGGGCCGTCTGCAGACAGCTCGATGGAGGAGCCCTGCGTGAATGCGCCGGCCGCCATGATGACCTCGTCCTTGTAGCCCGGCATTGCCCACGGCTCGGGTGTGACGAACGCATCAACGGGAGAGCCGGATTGGATGCCGCGGCAGAATGCGCAAAGTCCCTCGGGCGTACCGCAGCGAATGGCTTGGATGATGTCGTAGCGGTCGTCGCACCAGCGAGGCTCGACCTCACAGCCGAGTGCCTCAAAGATATATGCGGCAAGAGCTGCGGTCTTGAGCGCCTGTGCGGTGGTGTGCGGTGCGTAGAAGAAGCCTTTGTACAAGGAACGGTTCTGTCCGAGCGTTGCGCCGACCTCCAGTCCGGTGCCGGGGGAGGTCAGACGATAGGATGCGAGCTCGACGGCGCGTGCGGTTCCGGCAAGATAGCCGCCGGATTCTGCCATACCGCCTCCGGGGTTTTTGATGAGCGAGCCGACGATAAGATCTGCGCCGACGGCCGCAGGCTCCGTATCCTCGGTGAATTCGCCGTAGCAGTTGTCAACCATGATGTACGCGCTTTCCGTATGTGCACGGACAACCTGCACGATCTCTCCGATGTCTGCAACGGAGAGCGTCGGGCGGTTGAGATAGCCCTTGGAGCGCTGAATGAAAACAACCTTGACGCGTGCGCCGAGTGTATCGAGCGTATCGGCAATGGCGGGCAGATCCACGCTTCCGTCCTCGCGCAGGTCGATCTGGCGGTATTCTACGCCGAAATCGCGCAAAGAGCCGTTGCCGTTGGTATCCTCTGCGCCGATGACCTCATTGAGTGTATCGTAGGGGCGGGACGTAACGGACAGCAGAACGTCGCCCGGACGGAGCAGACCAAAGAGGCCGATGGTAAG
>JAGBZV010000061.1 GCA_017628075.1 Clostridia bacterium | reverse complement strand
CCTCATTTACGCTCATGTTGCGGCTTCTGAGCAGATCGCAGGCCATGTTCATGCGTAGACGGATGATGTATTCCGAGGGGGGCATGCCTGTGCGCTGCTTGAATACCGCAATGTACCTGGAATTACTGAGGGATTCCATCTTGGCCAGATCGGGGATGTGGATCTCCTTACTGTAATATGTGTGGATGTATTCAAGGGACTTTGTCAGATTGCGGGAGCCCTCGGCTTGCTTCAGGCCCGAGGCCATGCGCAGAAGGATATTCTCCAATCCGCAGGCAAGATTCTGCTGCTGCAACGGCTCGTGCGCGCGGTATATGTCAAACAGCTTGTCAAAGCCGGATATGATTTTCGGATTGCAAGCAGAATGATGCAGACACGGAAGCTCGCCAAAGCCGCACTCCGCAAGAAACTGCGCGACATAGGAACCCGTAAAATGCGCCCAAACGTAGGATAACGGTTCGTTTCCCTCAAAGGCGTAGGTATAGGGATAGTTCGGCGGAAAGATCACCGTGCTGCCGCTGCGGGCTACGGCGCTGCTCCCGTTCAGAAACACCTCCAGCTCTCCTCTCTCCACGTACATCACGTAATAGTCCTCCCGTCCCCGGGTAAGCTCGGTTACAAAGGGCTTGTCGGCCAGATATCTGCCGGCGCAGTTGACCATAAGCGGGTATGTATTCGAGGCAACGCTGGCTACGTGAAAGGGGGATTGGTAATCGATAAACGAATAATAACCGTATGGTTCCATGACTTCTCCTGCAGAAATAGTAAATTAAGACACCGATATGCGAAAATAATACATGGACAAGTTCCTGTTTTTATTGTATAATAATATTATACAGCATTGTGAAAATTTTGTCAAGAGGATAATAGGCAAAAAAAATACAGGAGGTTACACGACGTGAACAGAGAAAACATCAATCCGTCCGAGGCGCTCGCCGCATTTTTTAAGGACACGCCCAAGTCCTGCGAGCCTTACGGCAACGGACACATCAACGATACCTTTTTGGTCATCGCTGATCAACGGTATATCCTGCAGAGAATGAACACCTCGGTATTCCCCAATCCCGTAGGACTCATGGAGAATATCGTCGGCGTTACGGAGCATATCCGTCAAAAGACCGCGGGTGCGGGCGGTGACGTGGCTCGTTGCTCTTTGACCGTCGTGCCTACGTTGGACGGCGATCGCTTCTTCCGGGACAGCGAGAACGGTTGCTGGCGTCTGTACGATTTCGTCGAGGGCTCGGTTACCAAGGAGCGCGTGGAGAATCCCAAGGATTTCTACACCTGCGCCAAGGCCTTCGGTCATTTCCAGCAGATGCTTGCGGACTATCCCGCCGAAAAGCTCTCCGAACCCATCGCGAATTTCCACAATACCCCCTGGAGATTCGGGAATCTGATGAAGGCCGTGGCTGCAGACAAGTGCGGAAGATTGGCGAGCGTGCTGCCCGAGGTTGAGTTTGCCAAGGCCAGAGAGGAATTTTGCCATACCCTTGAAAAGGCAAGAGCCGACGGAAGCCTGCCCCTTCGCGTGACCCACAACGATACCAAGCTCAACAACATCCTCT
>JAGBZV010000006.1 GCA_017628075.1 Clostridia bacterium | reverse complement strand
GAGGACCTGGGGATCGAGGTCGCCGTTTGCCTGGAGCTTGTTTGCAACGCCGCGGAAGTGCTTGGCAATATCGGAAAGCTTGAGCAGATCCAGGCCGGTATCGTACTCTGTGCCCTGCAAGGTTGCAACCATCGCCTCGGTCGAGGGCTGGGAGGTGCCGTTTGCCAGGGGGGAGAGTGCGGTGTCGATGATGTCAACGCCTGCCTGTACAGCCATGAGATAGGTCATGTCGCCGGTACCGGTGGTGTTGTGGGTGTGCAGGTGAATCGGAACGCGGATCTTCTCCTTCATAGCCTTGACAAGAGAATATGCGTCGTAGGGCAGGAGCAGGTTTGCCATGTCCTTGATACAGATGGTGTCTGCACCCTCCTCCTCCAGTCTGCCTGCCAACTCAACGAAGTAAGCCTCGTTGTGAACGGGGGAAACGGTGTAGGAGATTGCGGCCTCAACGTGCGCGCCGTACTTCTTTGCGGCGGTCATGGCAGCCTTCATGTTGCGGATGTCGTTCAGAGCGTCGAAGATGCGGATTACGTTGATGCCGTTCTTGACAGCAGCCTTGACGAACGCATCGACAACGTCATCGGAGTAGTGCTTATAGCCGAGCAGATTCTGTCCGCGAAGGAGCATCTGTAAGGGCGTGTTGGGCATATTCTGCTTGAGGACACGGAGGCGCTCCCAGGGATCCTCAGAGAGGAAGCGCATACAGGAGTCGAACGTGGCGCCTCCCCAGCATTCCAATGACCAATAGCCGACCTGGTCAAGATCATGCAGGGCAGGAAGCATATCCTCAAGGCGCATACGTGTAGCAGCCTGTGACTGATGCGCGTCGCGGAGGATGGTATCTGTGATTAAAAGCTTGTTAGCCATTTACGGTATATTCCTTTCGTAGAAATTAGCCGAACAGGGCGATGAGGACACCTGCAGCGATTGCAGAGCCGATAACGCCGGCAACGTTCGGACCCATTGCGTGCATGAGCAGGAAGTTGGACGGATTTGCCTCCTGGCCGACCTTCTGAGAAACACGCGCCGCCATCGGAACTGCAGAAACACCGGCGGAGCCAATGAGAGGATTGATCTTGTTGTTGGGAGTAAAGACGTTCATCAGCTTTGCGAGGAGAACGCCGCCTGCGGTGCCAAGAGCGAATGCAACAACACCCATAAGGAGAATCTTGAGGGTATCAAGGTTGAGGAAGTTTGCCGCGGTGGTGGTTGCACCGACGGAAATGCCGAGGAAGATCGTGACGATGTTCATCAGTTCGTTCTGTGCGGTCTTGCAAAGACGTTCGCAGACACCGCATTCCTTCCAGAGGTTACCGAGCATCAGACAGCCGACCAGCGGTGCTGCGGAGGGAACGAGGAGGGAAACGAAGATCGTAACAACGATCGGGAACAGGATCTTTTCGGTCTTGGAAACAGTACGCAGCGTGGTCATCTTGATCTGACGCTCTTCCTTGGTTGTGAGGAGCTTCATGATCGGAGGCTGGATGACAGGAACAAGTGCCATGTAAGAGTATGCTGCAACGGCGATCGGGCCGAGGAGCGTCGGGAACAGCTGGGAGGTGGTGTAAATTGCGGTAGGACCGTCAGCGCCGCCGATGATGCCGATGGAAGCGGCAGCCTCCTGCGGGAAGCCCAGAAGAACACAGCCGATGAAGGTAACGAAGATACCAACCTGCGCTGCTGCGCCAAGAAGCAGGGACTTGGGGTTTGCAATCAGCGGAGCAAAGTCGGTCATTGCGCCGATACCGATGAAGATCAGACACGGATACACGCAGGTCTTGACGCCGATATACAGAATGTCAAGCAGACCGCCTTCTGCGAGAATCTTGCCATAGCTGTGATAATCAGCGTGGCTTGCATCCATAAAGTTTGTCCACAGATCAGCGTGGTACATTCCGGCACCGGGAAGATTGGTAAGCAGCATACCGAATGCGATACCCAGCAGCAGAAGCGGCTCAAACTGCTTTACAATCGCAAGGTACATAAGGAGAAGGGAAACGAGGATCATGACCAGATTGCCCCAGTAGATGTCGAAGTTTGCAAACATCTGGTAAAAGCCGGTCTGTTCCACGAAGTTCATTAAAGCGTCCATTGAGCGGACCTCCTGTCAGATTGTTATTAGTTGAGAGTGCAGAGAACGGCGCCGGACTCAACGGTTGCGCCTGCATTGACACCGACGGATGCGACGGTACCATCTACGGGAGACATGATTTCATTTTCCATCTTCATAGCCTCGAGAATCATGAGGACATCGCCCTTCTTGACTGCCTGGCCTGCGGTTACGTTGACCTTGAGAATGTTGCCGGGCATGGGAGCGGAAACAGTGGTTGCGCCTGCGGCTGCGGGAGCTGCGGGTGCTGCGGGTGCTGTGGGAGCGGGAGCGGGAGCAGCCTTGATGTCTGCCTTGTCAATGACCTCGAGGGTGATTTCGTAAACATTACCGTTGACAGTAACCTTGTATGCTTTCATTTCGAGTATTCCTCTCTTTTCTTGAATTGTTTTTTGATAGGTGTGAAATATTAGGAGATTTTCTTGAAGGAGACGACGCGGAGTGCAGAGATATCGGTGCCAAGCTCTTCAGCAGCGGCAGCGCACACAGCGGCGACGATTTCCTCACGGTTTTCGATCGTGAGAGGGGCTGCAGGAGCACTTGCAGATGCTGCAGCAGGCGTTTCTGCCTGTTTGCCGGAAGCGGCTGCGGTGACCAAAGACATCAGCTTGACGAGCAGAATGATGCTGATCAGACCGACGAATACGGTGCCGATACCCATGGCAACGACGAAGCCGTTGCTGACGGCAGGCGCCTTGTCTGCAGCAGCGGAAAGCACGTCTGCGGCGATGGCGGACAGAGATGCGGGCAGGAGATTCATAGTTTCACTTCCTTCTGTATAAATTTAATATCTAAATATTCGCAGATACGAATTATTTGATACGTTTTTGTAGGGAGGCTATTTGTTGACCTAAATCCCTCCATAATAATTATACTACGCAATAGGCTTTTGGTCAAGTGTTTTCGTCATTTTTTAAAAAAATCTCACATTCTTTGTAATGTGACGGCTAAAACACCTCAAAACTTGGTGAATATTTCCTTCCCTCTGCCGCAGAAAAATGGATGCGCCACGTTTTTCGTTCGGAGAACCGAAAAATGCAGAAAAAATAGAAAAAGTACTTGAAAATGGATGAATAGTATGTTATAATATTATAAAATGTATATTTTTCCAACGATCATTTATAAGCAGGAGGGTTTTCACATGATTTTCGACAAGATTAAGGAGCTGTGTGCGTTTGATGAGGAGATCGGCGCGGCGGTAGAGGCAGAATATAACCGCCAGCGTGACGGTCTGGAGTTGATCGCAAGTGAAAATGTTGTGTCTGAGGCGGTGCTGCTTGCCGCAGGCACCATTCTGACGAACAAATATGCAGAGGGCTATCCGGGAAAGCGTTACTACGGCGGATGCGAGCGCGTTGACGTTGTGGAGAATATCGCTATTGAGCGCGCAAAGAAGCTGTTTGGCGCACAGTTTGCGAACGTACAGCCGCACTCCGGCTCTCAGGCAAATACTGCAGCATACGTTGCACTTCTGCAGCCCGGTGATACCGTTCTCGGTATGAGCCTTGCCTGCGGCGGACATCTGACACACGGAAGCCCCGTCAACCTGTCCGGCAAATACTATAATTTTGTTCCTTACGGTCTTGATGAAAACGGATTTATTGATTACGATGCACTGCAGGCGCTGGCACAGGAGCATTCTCCCAAGCTGATCGTTGCAGGTGCGTCCGCATATCCGCGTACCATTGATTTCCCCAGACTGCGTGCAATTGCGGACAGCGTCGGTGCGTATCTGATGGTCGATATTGCACATATCGCAGGTCTTGTCGCGGCAGGAGAGCATCCCTCTCCCATTCCGTATGCAGATGTCGTTACAACTACGACGCACAAAACGCTGCGCGGCCCAAGAGGCGGTCTGATCCTTTCCAATAATGAGGAGATCGCAAAAAAAATCGACAAGGCGATTTTCCCGGGCATCCAGGGCGGTCCCCTGCTGCATATCATCGCTGCAAAGGCGGTCTGCTTCGGCGAGGCGCTTACTCCTGCATTCAAGGAGTATCAGCATCAGGTCGTTCTCAACTCCAAGGCGTTTGCCGCAGCACTCAAGGATGAGGGCTTTGACCTCGTTTCCGGCGGCACGGATAACCACCTTGCGTTGATCGACCTCCGTCCGATGAATATTACCGGTAAGGAGATGGAAACCCGTCTTGATGCCGTGCATATTACGGTCAATAAGAACGCGATTCCAAACGATCCGCAGAAGCCCTCTCTGACCAGCGGCATCCGCGTCGGTACGCCCGCCGTTACCACGCGCGGTCTTAAGGAGGACGATATGCGCCACATTGCACGTCTGATCGCCCTGACAGCAAAGGATATCGAGGCAAACGGTGATTACGTCCGTGCTGAGGTTGCAAAGCTTTGCGAAAAGTATCCGCTGTTCCGTTAATTCTATGAAGGACGCGCACTTTCTTTCCTACGATGCGCAGATTGCACATCTGCGCGAAAAAGGGCTTATGATCCGCGATGAGGCGTATGCACGCGACGTGCTGGAGGCAATTGGCTATTACGAGCTGATTAACGGCTATAAGCGGTTGTTTAAGGACACGAATAACGGCCCGTTTCGCACGGGCGTGTGCTTTGAGGATATCCTTGCGCTGTATAAGTGCGATGAAAACCTCAGACAGCTTTGCTTTAAGTATATCCTCCGCATTGAGATCCGAATGCGGGCGCTGTTGTCTTACGCATTCTGTGAGCGGTACGGAGAGCAGCAGCAGGCATATCTGTCGCTTTCGAATTACGATTCCGAGGGATACGGCGCAAGAGAAGCGCGCCGCCTGATCGGTGAATTGGATTACGCGGCAAACCGCGCAGATAAAGCCGTGTACGTTTGTCATTACAGAAGCCGATACGGAAACGTTCCGCTGTGGGTTCTGTTCAAAACGCTGTCGCTTGGTACGCTGGTGCGGTTTTTCCGATGCTGTACGCCGGAGATCCGCTTTGCCGTGTCCAAGGCCTTTCCGGATCTGCGTGAGGATACACTCGGGAAAATGCTCGATCTGATGCAGGACTTCCGTAACGTCTGTGCACACAACGACAGACTGTATTCCTTCCGATCCGGAGATTCCATTCCGCGGATGCCTGCCATCCGCGCACTTGGCATTCCCGCGCCGGGTGAGGAGTATGCCGGGAACGATCTCTTTGCGCTTTACTGCGTGTTCTGTTATTTGCTTTGCCCGGGAGATTTTTCCCGTGCCAAAAGCAGCACGGATAAGATTCTTGACGCATTCTTCTCTCAATGTGCATCCGTTGAAAGACAGACCTTTTTGGATGCGATGGGATTTCCGCAGGAATGGAGCCGACTTGCACTGTAAGCGCGCTGCGTTACGATAACAAATACACGAGGAGATCTGTTTGCAAAAAAACAAGCAGTCCCATAGCCCTGCGCGGAATTCGTCCGGGAGGCTTGGGACTGCTTTCCTTTGTTTGAGGATACGAATTATAAAAGAACGAAAAGCACGCCCTTCTGCTTGCACGTTCTTTTTTGGTGCGTGAGTCTTAGGTGAAATCGGATGAAACGCGACTGCTGGGATTACAACAGAAGCCACGGAGGAGTTTGCAACATGGCAGGATGCGTGCAGGCTCTTTTTTGTGCGAATTATTTTGCAATGATTTTTTGTTTTTCCACTACAAATTTCACAAACAGAATGCTGATGATCAACAATGCAAAGGAGATCGCAGAGAGTAACTGCTGGCCGTAAAGTGAAATGCCGAGGAAGGTGTTTTCGTTGGCCTGCACCGCCCCCAGGATACGGCTTGCCAGCACGGAGGCCCCGAACCCGCACAGACCGCTAATGCTGTATTTAATGGCAGATGCTTGCACGAAATACTTGAGATCTACGTAGTTGTAGACGATGTTTAACAAGTTCTGGGTCGTGCCGGCACAGGCTATGTTATAAAGAACGGTATAGAGAATGACCAACCACCACAGGCTCGGTGTCGTGAACATGTTTACCAGATATCCTGCCGCTGCAATAATCATACCAAGGCGAATACCTTTTGCATAGGAGTGCTGATCTGCGTAGTGCGCGATGGGCTTGGAGAAAAGGGCTCGAAGCAAGCATGCCACGATGTTGATGATCTGCACCGCACCGACCGAGAGCAACAGCTCTTTGGTTTTGTAAGTCCCCATAAAACCGATGGTCATGTAGGCCGAGATGCTCCACATGGAGTGAACCACGACACTACAGACAAATCCGCGATTTGAAAACAACATACGAATGACTTGCCCAAAGGGCTCGATGGGGTCCGCATCCCTTTTTTCGGTCTTGCGATTCTTCATCAGCATCAGACAGATAAAGTCGCCGATGTTCATCAGAAGCATCATAGCTGCGATGAAAAGGAATGCGCCGTTAATATCACCGGCTGCCACAAAGCCGTCAAATACCCAACCGATGGTCAAGCTGACGACAACGCCAGAAATCAGCGAAATGATCTCCTTGGTTGCTGCAAAGTTTGCGCGCGATTTGGGATCAACAGAGGAATTGCCCCAGTTGAAGATGACAGAGGTCGCCAGATAGTTGCCGAAATAAGCAATCAGCAAGCAACTTACAATTACTGCGGTGCGGAATTGTGCGGGAATATTAAGGAAGGGAAGTAAATACAACACAAGGAAAAACAATTGGCTAACACAGTGGATAGGGACTGCTACAAGCTTGATGTTGTGAATATGTTGTACCACAAGAATAGAAAACAGCTGGAAAAGGAATGCAAATGATGTCAACGAGGAGATGACACCGATGACGGCGTCACTCAGCCCCATTTGCGACAGAAGTGTTGCCAGGAAGGCATCCGCTACCATCAGCATAATAAAATATTCAAAGGCACATTCAATCGTATATGCCCAACGGGATCGCTGATATCCAGGAGTGTTGAAATTGACT
>JAGBZV010000060.1 GCA_017628075.1 Clostridia bacterium | reverse complement strand
AATGAGAGCCTCTGCAGTCGCGATGTTGGTTGCAATCGGCACGTTGTGGAGATCACACATTCGGATAAGACCGGACTCAAGCTCGCTCTGCTCTGAATCGCCTGGGGTCTGGTTGTTGGAACGGAAAAAGATGACCATATCGATCTCGTCGTATGCGATGCGGGAGGTGATTTGCTGGATGCCACCTTGCTTTCCGGAAAGGAGGCGCTCGATACTTAATCCGGTCGCATCAGCGATGAACTTACCTGTGATGGAGGTGGCGGAGATGTGGTGCTTGGATAAGATACCGCAATACGCGATACAAAGCTGTGCGATCAGTTCTTTTTTTGAGTCATGGGCGATAATTGCGATTTCCATTGATTGAAAAGGCCCCTTTCTTTCGGTTATTGATGTAATGTAATAAATATAGTGACAACTGTCAAATTGCGATTGTTCTTATCTGTCCGCAAACAGCGGAACGGAGAAATGGCAGAGGCGCGCGGCGATATTGCGGTGTGCCTTTGCGAAAAACGTATCTGCAAGTGCGGGATCGCAAAGAAGCAGTCCTTTGTTTTGCGCGTCCCACAGGGAGGCATCAAACGGAATGACACCGAGCAAGGACAGGCCAAGCGTGTCCACGGTTTCCACGAGTGTAACGGAGGCGTCGTTCTGACGCTTTTTCGGTGAACGTCGGTCGGGGAAGCGGAGGATGCTGCGGCGCTTTGCGTGCCTGGGCATAAAGGCATCTGCTGCCATAAACTGATTGATGATAAGCCGTTGGGAGGGGGTACCGTGCTGTGCGACGAGGGCGGCGGCGGCCTGTGCGGAACGTATTGCTGTCGTCTGTGCGCTGGAAACGATCAGTGCCTCCGATACACAGCCGGCGGCGGCAGCAAGAATGCTGTGCATTCCGCCGGGAGTATCAATAAAGATATGATCGTAATCGCCCAGTGCGGCTTCCTTGATGAGTGCCGGGAGGGCTTGTGCCGGATCGGGTGCCTCCTCGTCAAAGCGGCTTCCCGGAATCAAATGGAGATTGGGAAGGGCGGGGCAAGCATACACGGCATCTGCGGCGGATATATCACCGGACATGATATCGCGGATCCCGAAGATTGCGCGGTCCTGTAGTCCGAGCATCAAATCAAGACACCGGTTTGCAACGTCACAGTCTACAAGCAATACGCGCTTGCCGCGAAGCGCAAGCGCTGCTCCGAGATTGGCACAAACGGTGGACTTTCCGACACCGCCCTTTGCGGAGGTGATCAGTCGGATCTCAGGCTGTGCAAAGACGGGAGCGGCGGAGCGTTGTTCCATGACAGATCCTTTCCGCGCACTAAGATGTTCTGCGCAAGCAATGCGATTTCGGCTTGATATCCGACGTTTTTGTTACAATTAGACAAGAATAATTAAGCCGACAAAATCAATACATATAGATTATACCACAAGTGGGATAGAATTGTCAACACCGATACGTAATTTTTAACAATTCTATCATAATTATTGCTATAAAAATATGTGAATGTGCAGACGGAAAACAAAAAAACGCTTTGCCGCTTTACTTTTTCTTTGTAATGTGATACAATTATTACAAAAAATGCAAAAAAAGGGAGGAAATGCTTTGTCTGACAGTATGACACGACGTCCGGACACGCATATCGGCTGTACGCTGTGTCCGCGGAAATGCGGCGCGGACAGGGAACGGGGGGCGCGCGGCATTTGCGGTGCGGACGGCACCCTGCGCCTTGCGCGTGCGGCGCTGCATCAGTGGGAGGAGCCGTGTATTTCCGGTGCGCGGGGATCCGGCACTGTGTTTTTTTCAGGATGTCCGCTCAAGTGCTGCTTTTGCCAGAATTATAAGATCAGCCACGAGGCCTTCGGCGCCCGGGTGACGGAGGACAGGCTTGCCGCGATTCTGCTGTCCCTGCAGGAGCAGGGCGCACACAATATCAACCTCGTTACAGCGACGCCTTATACTGCGGAGATTCTGCGCGTGCTTGACCGCATCCGCGGCACATCGCTCCATATCCCGATCGTATGGAATTCCGGCGGATACGAGGATCTCGAAACGCTTACGATGCTTGACGGATACGTTGACGTATATTTACCTGACTACAAATACAGCGACCCGGCGCGTGCACAGCGGTACTCCTGCGCGCCGGATTATCCGGAGCGGGCGCGTGATGCGATTGCGGAGATGGTAAGACAGACAGGACCGTACCGTTTTGACGATTTTGGAGTGCTGACGCGCGGCGTTGTGGTTCGGCATCTCGTTATGCCGGGCGGTCGGCACGATTCCAAGGCGGTTATTGACGACCTTGCGAGCCTGTTTTCTCCCAGACAGGTGCTCATCAGTTTGATGAGTCAGTACACGCCGTTCTACAAAAGCGGGGAATACCCCGAAATTGATCGGCGCATTACGAGCTTTGAATACGATTCTGTCTGCAGGCTTGTCAGAGAATACGGATTTGAGGGATATTTTCAGCAGAGATCCTCCGCTGTGGAGGAGTATACGCCGCCCTTTGATCTCATGGGTGTGACAGAATAAAAATGAGGGGGTTGTTGCAAGTTGAAAACTTGCGACAACCCAGGGGCACAAAGTGACCCGATTCCCGATTTTCATGCGAAAATCGCATGAAAATGCCCCTCAGCTGCGGGGCAAGGGAAACGTCTATGTGGCTGGGGCACGCAAGTGCAACAGCCCGACTGTGCAATTTATCTGATTTTGACAACGACTTTTCTGTCTACAGATGCGGCAGCGGCCTTCATGACAAGACGAATCGCTTTGGCAATACGACCGTGCTTACCGATAACCTTACCCATATCGCTGGGGGCAACGGTGAGCTCGAGAATAAGCTCGCCTCCTGCTTCGGATTCCGCTACAGAAACAGCAGTTGGGTCGTCGACGATGGCTTTTACCATGTCAGACAGCACTTGATTCAGGTTAACCATATCCGACCTCTTCTCTGTCAGCCGAAATTACTTGATAATTTCGGTTTTCTTGAGAAGGCTGCGAACGGTCTCAGTAGGCTGTGCGCCGTTTGCAAGCCAAGCCTGTGCCTTTTCAGCATCGATTTTGATTTCAGCGGGGTTCTTCAGCGGATCGTAGAAGCCGATCTGCTCGATGAAGCGGCCGTCACGGGGGCTTCTGGAATCTGCAACAACGATACGGTAGCTCGGAGCCTTCTTAGCGCCGATTCTTCTGAGTCTGATCTTGACCATGGGTGTGTTCCTCCAAAATTGTATGAAATGATTTTTTTGATTTATTAGAAATGAGAACCATCAACGGTGGAATCCGGGAAGACGCTTCTTGCCGAAGCCGAATCCTTTTTTACCAAGGCCGGAGAATTGCTTCATCATTTTCTGCATTTGATCAAACTGCTTGAGCAGTCTGTTGACGTCCTCAACCTTCATTCCGGAGCCTGCTGCAATGCGCTTTCTGCGAGATGCGTTGATGACGGAGGGGTCCTTGCGCTCGTTGGGAGTCATGGAAAGAATGATCGCTTCCATGCGGTCTAACTGGCGCTCGTCGATGTTTGCGTTGGCAAGCTCTGCCGGATTGACACCGGGAATCATGCCGAGAAGCTGCTGCATGGATCCCATCTGTCTGATCTGACGGGACTGTTCCAGAAAATCCTCAAGGTTAAAGGACTGATCGCGCATTTTGCGCTCCAATTCCTTTGCCTTGCCCTCGTCGTACTGCTGCTCTGCTTTTTCAATCAGAGAGAGCACGTCGCCCATGCCGAGGATTCTTGAGGCCATGCGGTCGGGGTGGAAGGGCTCGAGCATATCGAGCTTTTCGCCGGTACCGATGAATTTGATCGGCTTGCCGGTGACGTGACGGATGGAAAGTGCGGCACCGCCTCGCGTATCGCCGTCCATCTTCGTCATGACCACGCCCGTGATATCGAGCAGATCGTTGAAGGACTGTGCGACGTTGACTGCATCCTGACCGGTCATCGCATCGACTACGAGCAGGATCTCCTGCGGATTTGTGCAGGCACGGATCTGACGGAGCTCCTCCATCAGCGCTTCATCGACGTGCAGACGTCCTGCGGTATCGAGGAAGATGATGTCGTTTCCGTGTGCCTCCGCGTGTGCGACAGCGGTCTTTGCAATCTCAACGGGGGAGATCTGATCGCCCATGGAGAATACGGGGATGTTCAGCTGTGCGCCGACGACCTCAAGCTGCTTGATTGCTGCGGGACGGTATACGTCACAGGCGACGAGCAGCGGGCGTTTGCCCTGCTTGCGGAAATACGCTGCCAGCTTACCGGAGTGCGTGGTTTTACCCGCACCCTGCAGACCGCACATCATGACGACGGTCGGCCCCTTTTTTGCAAACTCAAGGCGGGCGTTCGTTTCGCCCATCAGCCGAGTCAGCTCCTCGTTGACGATCTTGACGACCTGTTGGGAGGGAACAAGGCTTTCAAGGACCTCTGAGCCGATACAGCGTTCCTGTACGGTGCGGGTGAATTCCTTGACGACCTTGAAGTTGACGTCTGCCTCAAGCAGTGCCATCTTGATCTCGCGCATACCCTCCTTGACGTCTGCCTCGGTCAGCTTGCCTTTGTTTCTGAATTTTTTGAAAGCATTGGCCATTTTATCGGAAAGACCGGAAAACATCATATAGGTACACCTCCTCAGATCTCAAGTTGCTCAAGGGTTT
>JAGBZV010000059.1 GCA_017628075.1 Clostridia bacterium | reverse complement strand
GCCTATGCTGGAAAAGCATTTATAATTTCGCTTTTTTCGCATTTTATTGCGTTTACCCATTGCAAAATTTCAGAAAATCGTGTATAATAATAGGGATGGAGCTTCATGCTCCTCCCTGTTTCATTTTTGGGAAAGGACGATCTTTATGAAAGATATTCTTCTTAAACTCTCCGGAGAGGCGTTCGGCAATGCAGACAACGCCTTCGATCCAGGTGTCATTTCCACCTATGCAAAAGCAATCTGTAGCGGCCTTGTCTGCCGCCAGCGCATCTACGTCGTCTGCGGCGGAGGAAACGTATGCCGCGGCCGCTCCTTTGGCGGTCACGTGCTTACCGACTATGCAGGAATGCTTGCCTCCGTACAAAACGGACTGTTTCTGACCATTGCCCTCAATGACTGCGGCGTTCGCTCGGCCCTCGTCGTCCCGGACACCTTCAAAATCCCCAATACCTGCCATGAACACGAGATCCCTGACGATGCTCGCGTCGTAATTTACGCAGCAGGTGTCGGTGAGCCCGGCCACTCCACGGATTTCGTCTGTGCCGTCAAGGCGCTGTATCACAGCTGTGATATTTATTTTGCGAAATTCGGCTGTGACGGTGTATTCGACCGCGATCCCAACGGAAAGGACGGCAAAAACGCCATCTTTATTCCGGAGATTTCCTTTGCCCAAATCGCTGCCGACAAGCTCGGCGTCATTGATCTTGAGGCAGCACAGCTTCTTTTAAATCCCAGCTCCGACGGCACCCTCTGCCGCGGCTACATCTTCCGCCTGACAGCGGAGAACATCTCCGCGATGCTCTGCGCACAGGCCGACGGCGTCAAGAAAACCGAACTCGTCTGACACAGGTGCATTCCTTGAAACGCATTGTAACCATTCAGGATATCTCCTGCATCGGCCGCTGTTCTCTTACGACCGCACTGCCCATCATTTCCGCGCTCGGAATCGAATGTGCGGTGATCCCAACTGCCATTCTCTCCAATCATACCGCCTTCAGCGGCTTTACCTTTCACGATCTGACAGATGAGATTCTCCCTATTACCGAGCAATGGCGGCGCGCGGGGCTGACCTTTGACGCCGTATATACAGGCTATCTGGGCTCCTTTGATCAAATCCGTATCGTTTCCGAGGTCATTGATCTTCTGCGAGCAGACAATCCCGCGATCCGCATCATTGTGGATCCTGCAATGGCTGATTTCGGAAAGCTTTATACGGGATTTGACGAGATGTTTGCCAAGGAAATGACCACGCTGTGCAAAAAAGCCGACGTCATTCTGCCGAATCTGACAGAGGCATCGTATATGCTCGGCATTCCCTTTCGTCCAGATGGATACAAAGAGCAGGAGCTCCGTGAAATCTTATCCGCGCTGTCTTCCCTCGGCTGTGCTACACCGATTTTGACCGGTGCATCCGTGCATACAGGCAAGGTCGGTGCCATGCTTTTCGACAGCAGCGACGATTCCTTCTACCTCTACGAAAACGATCAGCTTGCAAAGCAGTTCCACGGCACGGGCGATATTTTTGCCTCCGTATTTACCGGAAGCATCATACGCGGAATGACACCCAAAGAGGCTCTCCGCCTCTCCGTAGACTTCACGCTTGCCTGCATCCGCTCCACTGTATCGGATCCCGAGCACCGCTGGTACGGTGTCAACTTCGAATCCGTGCTCTATATGCTGACAAATGCGGTAACGCCCGACGGCCAGACCGTATCAAACAATCCTCAAATATTGAAACTCTAAGAAAGGATGCTTTCTTCTCGTGGGAAGCAACAGGTTTTAATCATCATGAAAATCCTCTTTCAAGGCGACTCTATCACCGATGCCGGACGGAATCTCGGTAATGGAAGTCTGATCGGAATCGGTCAGGGCTATGCAATGCTTTGCGCAGCAGAACTCAGCGTGAAGCATCCGAATCAGTTTTCCTTCTTGAACTTCGGCTGCAGCGGAAATCGCATCGTCGACGTCTATGCACGCATCAAGGTCGACGGCTGGAATCATGCACCGGACGTATTCTCCCTGCTCATCGGTGTCAACGATGTCTGGCACGAGCTTGAGGGAAAGAACGGCGTTGAAACGGACCGCTTCTACCGCATCTACAAGATGCTCGTTACCGATACGCTGAACGCTTGTCCCAACGTAAAAATGATCCTGATGGAGCCGTTCTTCGTCGGTGACAACGAGGAGGACGAGGGATATATCAAGTTCCTAAGCGAGGTCAAGCTTCGCGCTCAGGTTGTCCGTCAGGTCGCAGAGGAAACACAGCAGATCTTCCTGCCGCTGCAAAAGATGTTTGAGGATGCCCGCGCAATTGCACCCGCTGCATACTGGGTTGGTGACGGTGTTCATCCGACGATTGCAGGACACAGATTGATCGCCAACGAGTGGATGCGCGTATTCAACGAAAAAATTCTTGGCGCGTAACCCCCATTCTATATGCCCTAAATAAAGAAAGCCTTGGATGTTGCTCCTACGCCGGAGCACATTCAGGGCCTTTTCTATTTTTGACGTCATTTTGAGAGAAAACCCATATGTGTAACGATATACAATGTGTCGTGTATCGTTACACTTCGACTGTTTATCGTTACACATATGCATCATGTGCATTCGATTTTCATAAAAAGAGCCCCCGCAGAACCGGATTTCGGCTGACGCTGTACTCCGGTCTCGCGGGGTGTGTTCTAATTTGTTGCTGTTTTCCGAATACCGGCCGTTCAAATCATGCCGATTTCCTCAAAATATTGCATCAGTATCGCCGTGCGAAAATCTCTGGTGGACATATCGTGCTTCATTGCAATCAGCTCCAAGCTTCTGTCAAGCCGCTTATCTACAGTCAATCGCATCGCCCGTCCAAGCATACTGCCGGCGGTGGTACGACCCGGGAGTAAAAAGTAGGGGATTTCAATCCCGGTAAACCCAAGCGTCTCCTCATCTATTTCGTCTTCCATTCTTCCGTCTGAAAGCATCCGCTCAAGGAAGCGGCGTTCAATCCATACGGCTGCGGTCGCACGCTTCATCCCTGTCCTCTCCGAGAATTCGTCAAGAAGCGCATCGACTCTTTTATGAAAACGTACGTAGATGATCTTGTGATCCGGTGCAGACGGCCTCATAACGTACCTTTTTCCAGCACGCGGATAACGGCATCCAGAGATGCACGCAGCTGACGCAGACGCTCAAGCGTAACCTTCTTGCCTGTCATATCCATCCGATGCATACGGTTGACGCTTGTTTTCGACGTCACCGCAGCGATGCTGGTTTCCGCCTTTTTCATCGTTTTATTGATCATCAGCGCAATATCGTCCGTTTTTGCATCGCCCGTTTTTCTCTCCGCCGCAATTCCGGAGAGCCTATCCTCACTCTTGCGCAAGGCAGCCTTTGCGTTTGAAATGGTATTCACGTACATTCGCTTTTGCTGCTCAAGATCATATAGTGTTTTTCTTACGACGTCAATCTGCTGCTCAAGCTCCTCTGAGGATTCGCCGGCCTCTGCCATTGCATTGAGGGCAGAAAGGGAAAGCTGCGCCTCTGAAATTTCCTCATCGACTTCACGCATTCCGCGAATCCGCGTTTCGACCTGTGCATTCAGCTCCGCTATGGTTTTGGTCGCAAGAAACAGCTTATCGTTCACGTCGCGAAGTTCAGCAGCACCGATTTCATAGGCTGCAAGGAGATTTTGCGCTAAAATCTGCTGTGTTTCCGCAGGAAGCCGCGCGTACTGTACTGCCTGATTCTTCGGAATCAGGTCACGATCGAGAAGGGAAAGGATATCGGGATGCAGATTCGTTTCAACTGCAATGTTTTTCTCGATCAGCTTATCGCTGACACCCGTGTATTTTTCGGCCAGAAGAACCGCATCTCGCTCGGAAACTCCGCCTTTTCTGCGCAAATTATCGATAAAGCGAATCGTTGCTTTACGGAATCGACGCTCGTCCTGCAATCCGCCGCGGGTCTGCAGATTTGCAGCATCCAAAACGAGCATCTCATCAAGCTCGTCAAGTCCGCTCAAAACCTTGCAGAGAATCACCGAATACTGGTTCTCCCGTCTTGTTTCATAGAGCCACGATACCGCCTTAAAGCGACGCTCACCGGATAGGATCATAAATTTTCCTAGGTCACGCGTTCTGTCAGATACAACCACATTATGAAGCAGACCGTTTCGCTCAATGTCGCGCGCGAGCTCCTCGATCTCATCGGGAGAATCCTCCCCTGAGTAATCGTTCTTCGGATTCAGCACGATCATGGAAAGTGGGATTGAGCGATAATCGCCGGCATCCGTTCCAAGCGAAAGATTCAGAAGTGTTTTGGCGTCGTGCTTGGGATCTGCAGTGGGAATGCTGCCAAGTCCCATATCAATATCAGAAAGCTTCATCTTTGCCATAATTCATCATCCCTCCATATCTGTATAAGGCATCTCCGCAGCAGCCGCAAGGCGCTCTCCGCGTTCATAGGCACGAATGCGGTCCATTACCTCAAAATACAGCGCTTTATAATCCTTTGCAGGATTGCTCTTCGGATCCTCAATGACAACGGGGCCACCAAGTGTCGCATCGTTGACTGCCTGCCCCTTTCTGATCTCCGTCTTAAGCTTCATCGAGGCATACGCACCGGAGCAAAGATTTTCACGAAGCACCTTCGTGAAATTTACCTTTTCAACGATAGTCAGAAGAATGCCGAGAACGTGAATGGTCATATCGTTCTCACGCATCATTGTTTCAATCAGACGATAGGTTTCATTCAGGCTATCAATGGAGTATTTATCCGGATGCAACGGAATGATGATATGATCCGCCGCATAGATGCCGGAAAGAGAAAATGTATTTTTGCCCGGAGGCGTATCAATGATGACAAAATCGTAGCGTGTATTCTGAATATTCTGTATGATCGCAGACAAAAACGCATACGCGGGGTAATTCCTCGTCTTATGCAGGATCTCTGCCTGGTCGGGAATCATAAGCGAATACCCGCTGCACGGAAGGATGTCTACGTTTGGAATCACCGTTTTATGTATGAAGTGGTCGGTCGTACATCCGGGGAATCCAAACGTACGATAGGCGTCGAACAGTGCGGCATTGTTGAAGGATTCGCGGTTTTTACCGGTTGCAGACAAGGTGGAATTCCCCTGCTCATCCATGTCGATCATCAGCACGCGCGCGCCGTGCAGGCCCATCTCCGCGGCAAGATTCACGGCCGTCGTAGTTTTTGCGACGCCGCCCTTCGTCACAGCGACGGTAATTACAATCGGCTCACTCCGGTGAAGGAGCGGGGAGCACCCAACGCTGTTCATTACAAGCGTTGTCTGCTCCGACACAGAGGATGCAGCTGCAGTCTGTGTATTGACAGTATCCTTATTCATATGGAAACAGATCCTTTCGATCGCCCCTGCGGAAGTTTGCTTTTCAAAATTCTGCAACAAGTATCACAAAAAGCGCCGGAAACAAAACATCCGTCAGGGTTTCTTTCTTTATATTATACCATATACTCACAAAAACTTCAAGTTCTTTTTTGAAATTTCTATTTGTAAAACCCGCTTTTTCTTCGGCCTTATTCATCAAACGCCGACATCTTTTCTTGTGTTTTGTTGCAGATTTCCGGAATGTGTTGTGTGAATCGTTACATGCGGCGGCGTGGCACGATACACATTCGGGTTTGTAAAACGCTCCACATTTCAGTCACGCACCAATATAAGCCGCTTTCTCCGCGTGTTTATCGGTTCACATGGGCCATTCCCGCCGCAAGGATTCTCCATTTTGAAGCAAATATGCAAAAAACTTCCGGAGTCGACCTGTTTTATGCGCTATTTTTGCATTCTCTCTTGCGTTTTTCGTGACTTTGTGATATAATGTTGTGGCAGCGGAATTTGCTCCGGTTTTCTGAAATCTGTCGTCCGTATCGGAGTGTCGGTACCCTTCCTCCGCCAGCGCCACATCTAACACGAAAGGAATCCCCCACTCGGGGACGAGGTCTTTTCCATGGCTCAAAGCATTTCTATCAAACTGGAGGGCCTGTTTGAGGATGAATTCCACAAGCAGCTTATCCGGGCTTGTTACAAATATCAATCAAAATCGGTCTCAGCCGCACTGAAAAAGCTTTCGTTGGAGCAGTTTGTGGAGCTCATGGAAACGGCGATCCACCAATCCGGATGCAATACGGCACATGAGATGACCGAGGAGGACTTAAAGTCCTTTGCCGCAATCTACGATCAGATTCTGCGCAACGCCATCAAGGACGTCCAGGAGCTGCGCTCCATCATCCCCAAGGACATCTTCATCACGAACTCCCGCGTTGCAAACGAGCTGCGCCACATGGCACCAAACGAGGAGCATAAGCTGACCGTCGGACGCCGGGGAAGCCAGCTGGTCGAGATTACGACGACCATCAATTTCAACGACAAAAACATCCAATTTTCGGGCGGCTCCTCCATTACCGCCTATGATAAGATCGTCCACGACGCCGTGTGCAGCCTCTATTCTGCCGGAAACGACACGTTTACGCCGGAAATGGTCTACCGTGCCATGAACGGCATGATCGAATCCGAATTTGTGTCCTCCAATTCTGTAAAAATGATCGTCGATTCGTTGGAAAAGTTGCGTCTTACCGATATTTCCATCGATTACACCGGTCAAGTTCGGATGATCAATCCCGAAAATGCCTTTGACACCGCCCGCGTCAGCGGCTCAATGCTGATGATGCGCAAGGTTACCGTTTCCACAGGCGGCGTCACAAAATGGGCGTATCAGCTCGTTTCAAGCCCCATCGTGTACGAGTATTCCAAGCTCGTCAAGCAAATTATCCCGATCCGCCTTGAGCTTTTGAACACCAAAGAGACCACGCGCTCAACCGATACCGTCATCATCATCCGACAGTATATTCTTCAGCGTGTCGAGCTCATGAAAAACAAAAACAATAAGATGAACTCCCACATCATCTCCTACGACGCCATCTACGAACTGCTCGGAACACCCGACGACCGCAAGCTTCGGGCAACGATTCGCTCACAAACCGAGCGTCTGCTTGATAATTACGTCGGAAAGGATTATATTGCAGGCTATGACGTCGTACGCCGCGGTAGAACGATTACGGGCGTAGAGATCCATCTTCTAGAGGAAACCGACGGCGAACCAACACCAAT
>JAGBZV010000058.1 GCA_017628075.1 Clostridia bacterium | reverse complement strand
TGGCAGGACGAGGCACCGATATTCTGCTTGGCGGCAACCCCGAGTTAATGGCTAAAAATGACCTCCGCAAGGAAGGCTATGATCACGCACTCATTGCCGAATGCGACGGTCATGCACCCACCGACGACATCGAGGTCCTGGACATCCGCAAAAAGTATTCCGATCTCGTGGAGAAGCATTCTGCCGTCACCCGCGCAGAGGCTGCAAAGGTACGCGAAGCCGGCGGTCTTTACATCATCGGTACCGAGCGGCACGAAAGCCGCCGTATCGACAACCAGCTGCGCGGACGCGCCGGCCGTCAGGGCGATCCCGGTGCCAGCCGCTTCTACATCTCTCTGCAGGACGATCTTATGCGCCTCTTTGGCAGCGAACGCATCATGGGAATGATGGAGGCTCTCGGCTTTGACGAGGATACCCCCATTGATAACAAGATGCTTACCGGTGCCATCGAAACTGCCCAGAAGAATCTGGAGGCCAAGAACTTCGGCATCCGTAAACACGTGCTTGAGTACGACAACGTGATGAACGTTCAGCGTGATCTCATCTACAAGCAGCGTATGAGCGTTCTTGACGGAGAGGACGTCCGCCCCTCCATTGAGAAGATGATCGATTCTGTCGCCGCACGTATCACCGGGGAGGCCTTTGGCACCAAAGATTATATGGATCCCGACGATCTGCGCCGTCTGCAGGAGATCGCAGAACCGATCTATGCCGCCGAAGGCACCTTTGCCATGGATCTTGCCGCGCTGGAGGACTTCTCCCAGGACGGCTGCCGCAACATTCTCGGCGACCAGATCCGCACCCGCATTGCCGAAAAGGAGCGGGAGATCGGCAACGAGAAAATGCGCGAGATCGAGCGCATCATCCTTCTGCGTGCCGTGGACATCAACTGGATGAACCACATTGATGCCATGCAGGATCTCCGTTCCTCCATCGGCCTGCGTGCCTATGGTAATGATGACCCCGTCGTCGCCTACAAGCACGAGGGCTTTGATATGTTCGAGGCTATGGTGGATGACATCCGCGAGCAGACCGTTCGTCATCTTCTGACCTTCCGTATTGACCGCTCTGCAGAGATGGAGCGCAAGCGCGTTTCCCGTGAGACCGCCGCCTCCCAGTCCAACGGAACACCCGAAAAGAGATCCCCTGCGCAGCCCGTGCGCAAGCAGAAGATCGGTGTCAACGATCCCTGCCCCTGCGGCAGCGGCAAGAAATACAAAAAGTGCTGCGGCGCAAATCCTAACGACCGTTAAACGGAAAGCCGGTGTTTTCAAAATGTCCCTTAAGGAATACAAGCGTATCGTCATCAAGGTCGGTACTTCTACCCTGACCCATCCCGGCGGAGGCCTCAATCTCGCACGCATCGAGCGTCTGGTCCGCGCCTCCTGCGATCTGAAGAACAGCGGGCGCGAGGTCGTCATCGTCACCTCCGGTGCCGTGGGCGTCGGTGTTGACAAGCTCGGTCTCCCCTCCAAGCCCACCGCCCTTCCCGATAAGCAGGCGGCTGCCGCCGTCGGACAGTGCACCCTTATGTACATCTATGATAAATTTTTCTCCGAATACGGGCACAATGTCGCACAGCTGCTGCTCACCCGTGACGTCATGGAGGAAAGCGGCACCCGTGAGAACGTTGCCAATACCTTTGCCCGGCTTTTTGAATACGGTGTGGTTCCCATCGTTAACGAAAATGACACCGTTTCCGTCAAAGAGCTGGAGCATGTCACCTCCTTTGGCGA
>JAGBZV010000057.1 GCA_017628075.1 Clostridia bacterium | reverse complement strand
TTTTATTCGGAGGGTTAGGAAACGTGAACCCTCCATACACGATTCATTTTCATATGTCATCACCCTTTCTGTAAATTTAGTTTGTATTCACACATCAAATATGATGTTGATACCAAAAAAGTATTATGCGGTATTATTGCTCCTTGGTGCAGTATCTCGTATAACTCGTGAACTTCAAGTTTACACCAAGGGAGCGTGCCAAATCAGCAATAGTGCTTTCGTCATCGTCGGTGTACCAACATCCGCTAATGACACTATCAATTTTACTGAAACCTGCAAGCACCGTATCTGTGTGCTGCTATGAATGGAAGTCCCCGCCAGCAGATAAAGCGCGGCGGCAAGGCTCGCACGTGCCAAGCAGTACGGTTTTTGCGTAATCGACGCTGAAATTGTGTTTTTCGCCGAGATGGTCGATCAGCTCCTGCAAATGGTCGCATCCTACATGGTAAAGCGTTCCGCAGACAAGGCATTTCAGATGAAAATGGCTTTGACAGGCGGACGTGTCTCCGACGGAAAACTGATAGCAGGCGCCCTCACCCGGAGCAGAAACAAATTTGCGGACCGTGCCGGCCTCTACAAGACGGTCAAGCGTGCGGTAGACGGTGGAGCGGCCGACGAGGATGCCGCTGCTGTGCAGCTTTTGTATCAGCTCATCTGCCGTAACGTGCGTGTGCGGATGCTCCTTGAAATACGCAAGGATCGCCGTGCGCTGACGGGTACGGTATGCGCTGCCAGCGGCCATTATTCATGCACCTCGATGTCAAGGACAAGCCATTCCGTTTCCAGGTTCTGCGAGCGTACGAGAATGTTTGATCCGCAGCCGATATAGGTCGTACCGCCGATCATGAAGCCGCTTTCCTCGGAGTAGTAGCCGCGGACCTCAAGCGTGCAGACTGCATCGACACGGTCCGGATGATGGACGATCGAAACGGTACCGCTCTGATCGACGAGGCGAAGCTTTGCGGGGCTTGTTTTTACGGACTTCAGAGTGCCAAAAGTCTTTTCTGTGGTTTGGTAGAAATACGTATCACCGACGACAAGATGATCGGCGTTTTCCTCCAGAAGCTTGTGAATGACGACTGTCACCGTGGCGGTATCGCTTTCCTTGGTCAGTGTGGAGCGCAGATTATAGCGTACTGCGATGCCGACGATGCAGGCAAGCACGGTAACGATGAGAACGAAGTCAATGATATTAAAGCGATGCTTTTTTTGCGTGTTGTTTTTCATGACCGATTCCTCCCCTGATTACTGTGCGCCGACGGGATTCACGTCGGTGATGAAGCCGAAGCCTGTGAAAAACGGTGTGCGGAAATAGATCTGGGCACCGTGCGCGATGCGGATGCCCCCAATACGGTAGGCATCGTCTGCGTATTCTGCCTCTGCCCGTATCGTGAAGGAGATGGAAACGAGATCCTCATAGGTCCCCTGATTGAGTACGCCCTCTACCTGGTTATAATGCTCGTATTGGGCAGGCTCACTGTGAAAGGACACGAGCGTGCCGATGGTACCGAGCTTGATGGTGTCGATGACAGTATCGCCGGGCTTTGCATGAACGACGAGGTCTGCGGGCAGCTCCTTGACGAGAACGGTATATTCGACGACGGTTTTATCTGCAGCGGTTCCGGAGGACCGTGCTGTGAGCAGGACAACGGCGCCTGAGATGATAAGCAATGTGAGTACGATCAGAAAAATATCAAAGAAATTCAAACGGACGGATGATCGCTTGATGTTCATAACAGTTCATACCTTGCTTTCTGTATGAAAGCTTCCTTTCCGGTAGTGTATGGATCTCACGGTGTTTGCGTGGGATGCAATTCCTGTGTGTCTTCAGGCAGCAGGTCCGCTGCGCCCTTGATGGGATCTGTGGTCAGTGCGGAGATGGAAATATCCAAGGATGCGGCGTGTGTATTTCTGCTGTCGCTTCCCCGGAGGATGCTGCGTGCTTCGGATTCGGTGGCGCGTGCGGTGGCAACGGTCAGTCCGATGAGAAGCCAGAACATCAGAAATAAGCGATAATT
>JAGBZV010000056.1 GCA_017628075.1 Clostridia bacterium | reverse complement strand
GAGGGCTTCTTCCATCTGACAGATCTGTCCGGTGACTGTGAGCATGCCGAGCTGCGTTATATCATCCGTGATCATGATAAGGTACTCTTTGTGGAAAAGAAAGCGGTGCTTGCGGCAGCGGTTGCGCAGGTCAATGCAAAGTGGCACGCGATCTTCGGCGGGGACGCTTGTATCCTGACGATGCGCGATTCGTATTACAATATGAAAGAGAAGCTGGAAGACAAAATGTTTATCGTTGAGCGTGCCGCAGACGCGATGCGTGCATGCGGTGTCACGCCGGAATTCGTTCCGATCCGCGGCGGTACCGACGGTGCACGCCTGTCCTTTGAAGGATTGCCGTGTCCCAACCTTTCCACCGGCGGCGAGAATTACCACTCTCGTTTTGAGTATGCCTGTGTTGAGGATATGGAGACGATGGTATCGGTGCTCGCGCAGATCCTTGCAGTATAAGGCTTGTATTTGGACCTATCGTATAAGTGCAGAAAAAGAACCCGTATCGGTGACGGTACGGGTTCCAAATCTTTATATGATCGAAAATCATTACAGACGGCTGATCACGACGACCGCGATGACGAGTGCGATCTGCAGGATCATAAACAACGGTACGAATACTGCAAAATACCCGTGCTTGGTCTTGTGATGAAACATGCGCATGCCGAGAAATGCGCCGATCCCGCCAAAGCATAGTGCGGACAACAGCAGCGCTTTTTCGGAGATGCGCCATGAGCCGCGCTTGGCTTTCCATTTATCGATGCCGTACATGCAGAACGTGATAAAGGAGATCAGCAGAATGGCGAGTGCGGGGAATTGCCAATAGGACATAACGGTCTGACAGAGCGAAATAATAAATGATGGCATAAGGCCTCCCAAAGTAAGTATTCAACGGCTGCTTGCGGTTCTGTTTTTATTATACCAGACGAAAATCAATTCGTCAACGATTTTTTTGAAAAAAGTTCGAAAAACCTATTGACAAAATCAGGATTCCGTGGTATAATATAAAGGCAGTCGAGAGAAAGCACTGCGTACGAACTCCGACATGCGGGTGTAGTTCAATGGTAGAATTCCAGCCTTCCAAGCTGGTCGCGTGGGTTCGATTCCCATCACCCGCTCCATAATCTTGATTCGATATTCGGCATCGGATGAAGACATTTAAAAAAGCACCCTTAGCTCAGCTGGATAGAGCAACTGCCTTCTAAGCAGTAGGTCGAGAGTTCGAGTCTCCCAGGGTGCGCCATATGGTGGGTATAGCTCAGTTGGTTAGAGCGCCAGGTTGTGGCCCTGGAGGTCGTGGGTTCGAACCCCATTACTCACCCCATAATGAAGTCCGTCTCAAATGAGACGGATTTTTCTTTTTCCGTGCACAAAAAAGCATCCGGCAGTTGCGGCGTCGTGCCCGGATATCGCAGGACACCCTGTGTGGGTGCGGCGAGGGACTTGCCTTGTCGTGTCGGATGCCGTTGTACGGTTAGTTGATGAGCAGGTACGGGCGGTATTCCCGAACGGGACCTGCGTTTCCATAGAGCATAGAGAGCAGGACGCGGCGGAACAAATCGGGGTGCTGCTCAAGCTCAAATTCCATGTTTTCTGCTTCGCGGCGCGTTTCCGTTACGACGGATACCGCAAGCGTTTCCTCTCCGTTCTCGATAAAGGAAATCTGCAGCTGAAACCGACCGTTCGGAAGTGCTTGTGTGGAATAGCGGTATTCTCCACCCGTGCTGCGCAGATTGAGAAGCAGAATGGCGTTCTGCAGAGCCTTGTCCTTGGTCGTATGCAGGATCTTGCTTCCGAGATTGTACGCGGCCTCACGGCCAAGCTCGGTCACGGTATAGACCTCACCGCGCTCCGTTTCCTGTACGGCGACGTGTCCCGTTTCGATCAGCTCCGGAAATGCTACGCAGAAGTCAAACGGACGGACGACACCGTTCTGAATGACAATGTCGTTGACCTCAATGAAGTCCAGCGGTCTATCAATTCCGGCCATCAGGGACAGTATGAATATTTTAATATCTCCCATTTCTCGAAGGGGAGCCTGCAGTGTTTCAGTCATAGCGATCTTCACTTTCCTTGGATGTTTGTATTATTCTATCACATATTGCAAAAAAGTGCAAGTCTTTTTTTTTAATATTTCTTTAAACCTCTTGCGTGTTTGGTGAAAATATGGTATCATTATATCACAGACACCGATGGGTGTCATCACATCCGGTGAACACCGCAGGCACACAGACCCGGCGGATGACGGATAACGCTGCAGAAAGGGATGCCCTCTTGGTGAGAGGACTGTGGACGGAGCAATGCTTGAAGAACGTGACGTGCGAATTCGCTGCGTAGAGGAGGGCGACCTTGATTTTGTCTATTCCTGCGCATCGGAGAGGGTGCGGGGAGCCTATCAGGGCTTTCGTTTTGAAACCTGGACCACGCTTTTGCGTGCGTATGAGGAGGACGGACTCTGGAATGCAGACGGCGGACTTCTGCTGATCGAGGCACACAACGACGCGGTTGGTCTTGTACACGTCGATTTTGTCCGGGAGGGACTTGTCCGCGTGGGAATGGTGCTTCTGCCCGACAGCCGCGGCCGTGGAATCGGATCGCTTGCGCTGCGTCTCCTTTGCCGGTATTTGACGGACAACTACCCCATTGTGCGCATTGAAGCGGATACGGATACCGAAAACGATGCAGCACACAGAATGCTTGAGCAGGTTGGCTTTGTTTTCGAGGGAACACTCCGGCGGTATCGGTACCACCACGGTGCATACCGTGACTACGATCTGTACAGTTACCTGCCCGGTGAGGATGTCTGACCGCGGTAAAGCGGACAGCCTTCAGAAATTATATGGAAAGGGAACCTCGCATTGCGGGGGATAGGATAGATCGACATGAAAAAAAGTAGTGCAGCGCTTATAACATCGCTTCTCGTCGGTGCTGCGGTCGTGATTGCGGCCTGTAGTGCGCCCGGTGACAAAAACGGTGAGAGCAACGCTACGGCGGCAGATACGGCGGCAGCAGGAGGCGGCAAGGCGGACCTTGTGCTGGATTTCAATCTGGATACGATTTGCACCTCTTCATTTCATGCGCTCGGGATTGGAGCGGAGGCAAAGGACGGCGCATGGGTATCGACCGATCATATCATGCTGGGCAGCTGCTACGGCCTGTCCTATTCTCTTGCAGGGTGCCGCGGTTATCTGTCCGTTGCTTTTTACGGAAAGGACGGCAGCTTTATCAGCGGTGTTGGCACAGAGTCCACGGTTATGCCTGCAACGGCGGTGCAGGGATTCGTCGTTTGTCCGGAAAACGCAGTATCCGTGCGTTTTTTGAATTTTACGGGTCGGGGCGATCTCGGTGCCTATCCCACCCCTTCCGTGACGGTATACGCAACGGAAGCGGAATACCGGACGGCAACTGCGCTTCCTCTTTTTGGGAAAAAGATCGTTTGTATCGGTGACAGCCTTACAGAGGGCGACTACGGCTGTGAGATGCCCTGTGTGCCCAACAGACACTTTGCGGGGTATCCGTATTACCTGGCACGCCAAACGGGCGCAGAATGCGTCAATTACGGCGTATGCGGTGCAACGTCTACCAGTTATCTGTCGATATATGCGCAGAATGCAGCGGTTGCCGTCAAGGATGCGGATATCGTGCTTCTTATGCTTGGTACAAATCGTGGGCTTGAGGCCGGTACGGAGCTTTATAACGATTATATTACGCTTGTCACGTCTGTGCAGGCGGATATGAAGGATGGGGCGCAGCTCTATCTCATAACGCCGCCGTCTACGACCATTGATGCAGAAAAGACGGGATTTGGCAGCTTCAACAACATTATAACAGCCTATAATTCGGTCAAGGAGATCGGTGCACGGCTTGGGCTTTCTGTGATCGATGCGTTCCGTCACAGCCCGATTCAGCCTGCAGTGGAGGATCTCTATCAATCGGAGGACGGCGTGCATATGAATGGCGCTGGCTACGAGGCGTTTGCTGCGTATCTTGCGCGTGAGATTGGCGCAGAGCCCATCCGCGAGCTCATTTGATAATAAAACGAACGGGCTGTTGCACTTACATGCCCCAGCCCCATAGAAGTTTCCCTTGCCCCTCATCCGAGGGGCATTTTCATGCGAAAATCGCATGAAAACCGGGAAATTCGGGTCACTTCGTGCCCCCGGGCTGTCGCAGGCTTTCAACTTGCAGAAGCCCTCTTTTTGTACGTACGATCATTTATGGTATTCAGACGGATTCAATGGCGATAAAGACGGAGGGATGTTCCATGATTTTGGACAAACGCTCCTTTTTTTCGCTCTTGCGGTGAATTATGACCATTGCAACGATGCCAATATGATTGGGTAATCCCGTTCTGGCAGGCATGATCTCAAATTCCCGCAGACCGAATTCCTGTGAGGACAGCGTTTCAAGCAGCGCATTGAGTGCTGTGGGATCCGTACATTCAACGTAAATGCGGATATTGTACTTTCCGTACGTGCCGCCGCGCTCAAAGGTCGTCAGACAGATGAACGTAAACAGGGAAATGACCGCACAGATGACAGCGGCCGGATAAAAGCCGATACCAACCGCGATTCCGATGGCAGCGGTTGCCCACAGACCTGCGGCGGTCGTCAGACCGGTCACCATGGTTTTCCCGCGGACAAGGATCGTGCCTGCGCCCAAAAATCCGATTCCGGAGATTACCTGCGCTGCCATACGCATGGGATCTGCAGCATATCCGAGTGTTTCTACACCGTATATTCCCGTCATGACGACAAGTGTGGAGCCGATTCCGACGAGAATATGCGTACGGAGACCGGCCGCGCGTCCCCGGAAGCCGCGCTCAAAGCCGATAATACCGGATAACAGCGTGGAGAGGATCAGACGGAAGAATACGGTGGAAAGGGAGAGGGGAACGGAGTACAAGATGGAATCAAAAAAAGCCATTCTAAGATACTGCGCTTTCGCAGATGCGAGAGCGTCCTTTCTCTGTTACTGGTTGGCAATCACGTTTTCGATGCTTTCAAGGAAGTCCTCAAGCGCATTGTTGGCTCTTCTGATATGCTGTTCGTAGTAAGTTACTGCTGTCAGATGCTTGTTTGCAAGCGCGCGCGGGATGAGGTAGAAGAGCTCTCCGGAAACCTGATAGGTCATGCCGAAATCGAATACCGTATTTTCGAAAATAATATCAAGCATTTTAGCGGATTCCTCATCACGGGAGATCTTGCTTTCAAGAATCATGTCGTAGTATACCGGGAGCACGGTTGCGCGTCCCTCTGCACTCAGAAGCTCCAGAACGGCGCCCGTCATGTCCTGCGTTTCGGTATTGGACGGAACCGCCATCAGACCGCTCCAGTTCAGGGAGAGGTAATCCTCCTGCGCCTCGTCGTACTTGGGGAACGGGAGAATTCCGAAGTTGACGTTGGTGCCGCGATAATCGGAGGCGGTGTTCATCGGAACCATGAAGAAGAGTGCACGGCCGTCCTTGAAGCTGACGGGCGGCTCATATCCGTTGTTGACATCATAATCGGATTGCCATTCCCAGGTGTATGCGGCGTTGGTGGTGAACAGGAAATCATCGAGCTTTTTGCAGATATCAACGACGCGGTCAGAGAGCGGATTGTATATGGGAGTGCCGTCGTTGTCACGCGTAACGACGTAATCACCGATGGATTGAAGAATTCCGTTGAACTGCCAGTCAAGCTCGGCCATAAAGCCGTATTGGTCCTCCATATCCCAAACACCGTCGCCGTTGAGATCGTGTTTGACCTCCTTTGCCATTTCGATGAGCTTATCCCAGGTCCAAGTTCCGTTATGAACAAGGTCGTATGGAGATTCGAGGTCGTTATCGGCCAAAAGCTGCTTGTGGAAGAAAATGACGTCGGGATCCGGGATCAGATAATCGCTGAAGGCAAGCGGCAGGTATCCGTCGATGGACAGCGTTTCCTGGAAATTCTGATTCCAATAGGGCTGCGTCATGTCAATGTGCGGAAGGTCGTTAAAATTGTAGAGATATCCTTCTGCCGTGATCTGGTCCAGATTCATGCAGCAGTGTGTCAGAAAGAGATCATAGGTATGATCATCGTTCAGGACCTGTGTGCTGATCCGGTTCGGGAGGTTGTGGTTGGTGCCGTCCGGATTTTCATAGCGAATATTTACGTTCAGAAGATTGTAGACCTTCTGCTCTCGGCGCCAGAGCGCTTCGTTTAGGACGTCACCGCTTTGGGTATCCGCTTCAAAATATTCGCGGTACATACCCCACTCCCAGCGGTAAATGACGAAATCTTCTCCGCCGAAGTCAAGACCGTCAAAGGTTGGATACTCGAAATCATAGGGGGAATCGGAGGTGTTGGTAGATGTGTCCTGCGCCTCGCCGGAGGTGGAAGGCTTATTCGGGTTTGTCTGATCTCCGCAGGAAAGCAGAGAGATTCCTGCCAGGATAAGTGCAGTGAGGAGCTTGGATGCAGTCGTGCGCTTTTTTTTCATGAGCGGTTCTCCTTTTTTACCTCTGTAGTGTATTTATTTTATCATAAAACCGAAAAAAAGTCAATAAAACCTTGTCTGTTTTGCAAATTTGTGATACAATATAGAAAAGCACGGTATTTGCTTGTGTGCTTTGGCAAATTAGAATAAGGAGCGCCCTTGCCGGCGATAGATACGTATCATGACGACACTGCTTTACAATCAATCCTCCTACCTCAGAGAATTTACCGCCGTTGTTCTTACCTGTGAGGCGGCGGAGGAAGGATATCATGTGACGCTTGACAGGACCGCGTTTTTCCCGGAGGGCGGCGGCCAGGCTGCGGATACGGGCACATTGGGCAGCGCTTTCGTGACCGATGTCCGTATGCAGGGAGATACGGTCGTTCATACGGTAACGGAGTCCGTTCAGCCGGGCAGCATTGTGACCTGCAGCATCGACTGGGATATCCGCTATGACAGAATGCAGAACCATACGGGCGAGCATCTGCTGTCCGGCATCCTTCATGCGCTGTACGGCTACGATAACGTCGGATTTCACCTTGGGGATTCCTTTATGACGCTTGATACCTCCGGAGAATTGACAGCGGATCAGCTGGCGGATCTTGAGCGGCGTGCCAATGAGGCCGTATATGCCAACGTTCCCGTGGAGATTACCTATCCGGATCCGATCTACCTCTCCTCGATGGAGTACCGTGCAAAGCTGGAGCTGACGGAAAACGTCCGCATCGTCACGATTCCCGGATGGGATGCGTGCGCCTGCTGTGCACCGCACGTTGCGCGTACAGGAGAGATCGGCATGATCCGGATCCTGTCTGCGGTGCGCTGGAAGGGCGGTATGCGTCTGACTGTGCGATGCGGCAGACGCGCGCTGTCCGACAGCAGGATGCGTGCGGAGGTGCTCGGTCAGATCGCACAGGCGCTTTCTGCAAAGCCGGAGGAGGCATATGAGGCCGTATTGCGCTTGATGTCGAATATCACGGAGCTGAAGGGAGAGGTCCTTCGTCTGAAACGCGAGCTTTTGGACCTTCAGCTTGCGGAGGTTGCGGATACGACGGGCAGCATTTGTCTGTTTGTGCCGGGCGGTGACGGTGAAATGCTGCGACGGGCTGTCAATGCGTGCGTGAATCGGTGCGGCGGGATCTGCGGTGCCTTTTCCGGCTCTGATGAGGACGGATACCTGTTTGCAATCGGATCCCAAACGGTGCCCCTGCGCGCGCGCGCAAAGGAGATAACGGGTGCACTTCTCGGACGCGGCGGCGGCTCGGATGCGATGATTTCCGGTACGTCCCGTGCATCGGAGACGGTCATTCGTGCATATTTTGAGCATTTTACCATTTGATGCGCAATTCCATATTGAAGGAGTCTGCAATGAGAACTGAATTTGAAAATACACGTCTGCAGCATGAGAGAAGACTTGCTGCAAGATCGATCGTGCTTCCCGCGCAGAAGGCGGGGATTGACTATCGCAGAAAAGAGGAATCGGACCGGATCCAATCACTGTGCGGGAGCTGGAGGTTTCTGTACGTTACGGACAGCACTTGTGCGGCGGACGAAGCATGGCTGCGGGAGGAGTGCTCTTCCTGGGACGAGATTTGCGTTCCGTCGGAGTGGAAATCGCATATCCGCAGCGGATCCTGTGAAAACGAAGTGATGCGCAGCCTGCACCCCATGGGCGTTTATCGCAGGTCCTTTACGGTATCCGCGGCTGCGATGGGCAGAGACGTTATTCTGCATTTTGACGGTGTTTGCGGAACGTTCTGCGTGTACGTCAACGGTGAATACGTCGGCTTCTCACGCGGCGGCAGTATGCCCGTGGAGTTTGACGTTACAGAGTATGCCCGGCCGGGTGAAAACGATATCGCCGTTGCGCTCCGTCCCGACGGCTCGGTGGAAAATTGCGTCTTGGACAGCGGAATCTTCCGTGACGTCTATCTCATCTATCAAAATAAGCTGTGCCTTTGGGATTATGAGATCAAAACGACGGATACCTCCGTCGCCCTTGTGCTGTATCCGAATCGGGAAAACAGCGAGCTGCGCGCTGAGGTAACGCTCGACCGTCGTACGCGGAGATGTGAATTGCATACGGAGTCCTCCGTGCGCTTTGATCTTCCCTCGCCGGAGGCGTGGAACGCAGAGAACCCATATCTGTACGAGCTTGTGATAACGGTCTACCAAGGACAGCTCCCTATTGAGATCCACACGAAAATGGTTGGTCTGCGAGAAGCCGCACGCACGGACGGTATGCTTTGTGTCAACGGCACGCCGATCGTATTTTGCGGCGTCAATCTGCAGGAGGTCTATCCCGGATGCGGGCGTGCGCCCTCCTGTGCGCAGATCGAAGCCGATCTGAAGATGCTAAAGTCGTTCGGATTCAATGAGTTCCGATGCAGCTGCGGACCGTTTCATCCTGCGTTTTATGAGCTCTGCAGCGCGCTTGGCTTTTACGTGATCGATCAGGCGGATACCTGCAGCTGCGAGGCGCTGGAGGCCGCAGCGTGGGCCGATGCCTGCCTTGCGTGCACGGAGCGGATGTATATGCGTGATAAAAACGAAACGTGCGTTGTTGCGTGGTCTGTCGGAGGCAATGCGGGGCTCAGTGACGCCGTCCGCACCTGTGCGCAGTGGCTTCGTGCGCGTTTGAATAAAAAGCCGCTTTTGCTGACACAGGACGATCCGCTGAATCCGTCCCTGTGTGATTTCCGTCAGTGGACCGATTGCGACGCGGATATGCTTCGCTGCATTGCCGACACGGAATCCGATCTTCCGGCAATCGGTGTATCGTATGGAAGCGCGGCTCGTGACGGCGCGCTGGGGTTGTCTGAAATCTGGGACGTCTTGGATGAAAATCCGCAGATGCAGGGCGCCTTTGTCTGTGCGCTCCGGACTTCGGATACGGCGGATGGCTTCTGCTTTGCGGACGGAGAACCCAAGCCTGTACTGTATGAGGTCAAATATCTGATGTCACCCCTGCGGATACGCGACCGGGATGGGGCGCTGTCCGTCTATTGCCGCAATTCCTTTGAGCGTATCGATAACGTAACGATGATCTGGAATCTTTGCGAGGATACCCGGATCGTTGCATCCGGCACACGGACCGGTCTTGGCTTTGGCCCGGGTGAGGTGACGGAGGTGCCGTATCCTGCAGCACCTCCGGAGAGGATGCTTCCTGGCGCACGGTATTATATGAACGTGATGCTGTTCTCCGGTGAGCGTGACCTCGGCTATGCACAGGTCGTTTTTCCCGGTGCTGCACCGACCGTCCCTTACGTGCCCGAAGGGGAGGGGACTGTCTGCGTGTCGGAGGACGGACCGTGTGTCACAGCCGTTCTCGGTGATACGCGGGCGGTTTGGAGAAACGGTGCTCTGCACCGTCTGGAATACGGCGGCAGGGTGCTGCTTGATGCACCGATGGAGCTGTTTTTCGATCCTGCAGGTGTCACATGGGGGGGCGATGACGGCACGCCGACGTTTCATCCTGAGGCACACAGCGTGACGGAGATGGCTGGCGGTGCCCTTGTGCGCTTTTTGGGACAGATTACGCCGTTTGACTCTGCTGCCGCCCGTAAAGCGGAGATTGTATACGGACTGTATCGTGACGGCACCGTTTGTATCAGCGTCAGCTGCGGCGGTACAGCAGACGAATGGATGCGCTGCGGGGTGCGCCTTGCGCTCCCCAAGGTGTTTGACCACGCCGTTTGGCATGGCCGCGGCTGGCAGGAAAACACACCGCAGCGTAAGTCCTGCACGCTGATCGGTCGCTACGAGGGCAAGGTCTGTGAGCTTCCCGTTCTGTATGAGCGTCCGACGGAAAATGGACTCCGCTGTGATACGCGTTGGCTTGCGCTGACGGATGAAGCGGGGACGGGGGTTCTGTTTTCGGGAATTCCTGATTTTGCATTTGCGGTCCATCCGTATTCCAAGGACGTGCGTTGCCGT
>JAGBZV010000055.1 GCA_017628075.1 Clostridia bacterium | reverse complement strand
TGTCATCGCTACGGCAGTCGCACGGAAGGTCATACCGATATTCTGAAGCATCATATTGCAAAGCATAACCCACGCCTGAAGCGGGAATACGAGGAGCTGCGCGCGGAATGCAGCAGCGGCGATTTGTGCAGACAGCGGTGTTGAGCCCGCAACGACACCCGTGATCGGCCCGGCAAAGCAGTAGCCCAGCACGGAAAAGACGAGCAGTGCAGCCGCTGCTACCTTGACGCAAAACCAATATGCACGCAGGACGCGGTCGTATCTTTCGGCTCCGTAGTTAAAGCCGCAGACGGGCTGAAAGCCTTGTCCGAAGCCGATCAGAGCCGATGCCAAAAACAGCATAATCTTTGAAACGCCCGTCATTGCGGCCTGAACCGCATCGATCATAACGCCGTCCACAAGGAACAGACCGACGGCATGATTGAGCGCAGCAGCAGCAACGCTGGCAAGGCCCTGTCTGGCAAGAGAAGGAAGACCGCCTTGTACGATGCCGCTCAGATAGGGAAGACGGATGCTGTTCAGATGCGGACGAATTGCATCAGAGCGCAAAAGCGCAAGCACGAGCATCAGAAAGCTGACAGTCTGCGATATTGCCGTCGCACACGCAGCACCGCCAATCCCCATGCCAAGACCAAATGGCATCACGAGTGCACCGCCGAACAAAACGTCACCCTTGCTGAAAATAAAGAGCGGATCAAGAATACAGTTAAGCACGGCACCCACGGTCAGGCCGATCATGGCAAACATTGCATTTCCCTGCATCCGAAGCTGATTGTTGATGACGATCGCACCGCATTGCAGGGGGCACGCAATCAGAATCCAGCGCATATACTGCACGGATGCCGTCAGCGTTGCTTCCGTTTTTGCACCGAGGAGCACGCCGAGCTGTGAGGAAAAGACAAGTCCGAGCAGAGAAATGAGCAGGCCGAGGACCACCGCATAAAAGAGTCCCGTCGATGCCATTGTTTCCGCATCGCGGGTATCCCGTCTGCCAAGTGCTCGGGAAATATAGTTGCCCGAGCCGTGTCCGCAGAAAAAGCCAAATGCCTGAATGATCGACATCAGCGGAAGCACAACGCCGACGGCCGCAACCATGGAGTCGTTGGCAAGCTGTCTGACAAAAAGCGTATCAACGAGATTGTAAAAGGTCGTGACGAGCATGGAAATGATGGTCGGCACGGCAAGCCGCAGAATCAACCCCTCCACCGGAGCCGTTGTCATGCGGGTGAATTTATCGGTTTGTTGGATCGTCCGCATAGATGCCTCCAAAGCTGTGATCGGTCATAAAAGGACACCTTACAGTGCCGCACGGACAGCCGCGATCTGACGAAGCACGGACTCCCGTGCCGGACCGCCTGTGACCGCTCTGCCATTCACGCAGATCTCAAGGCTGATCGCCTCAAAAATATCCGAATCAAACACCTCGGAATGTGCACGGTATTCCTCCAGCGTCATCGTTTCAAGCGTCTTTTCATTTGCGATACAGTAGGCAACGATGCCGCCGACGATCTTGTATGCGGCACGGAACGGCATTCCGTGCTTAACCAGATAGTCCGCGCAGTCCGTCGCGTTGATGAATCCGCCCGATGCCGCGCGGCGCAGTGCGTCCTTCTTGACGGTCATCGTCGCAAACATCGCAGTGAAGACCTCGACGGCGATCTTGGTATTATCAATGGCATCAAACAGCGCCTCCTTGTCCTCCTGCATATCCTTATTGTACGCAAGCGGAAGTCCCTTCATCATGACGAGCAGCGTCTGAAGATCGCCGTATACGCGGCCCGTTTTGCCGCGAACAAGCTCAGCAACGTCGGGGTTTTTCTTCTGCGGCATGATGGAGGAGCCTGTGGAATATGCGTCGTCCAGCTCCAAAAACGCAAATTCCGAGGAGCACCAGAGAATGATCTCCTCCGCAAAGCGGCTCATATGCATCATGAGAATGGACAGATCGGACGCCAGCTCGATTGCAAAGTCACGGTCGGAAACACCGTCAATAGAGTTGAGCGTTACTGCGGGAAATCCGAGGAGCTCTGCAACGCGCTCCCGGTTGATGGGATAGGTCGTGGAGGCAAGTGCACCGGAGCCGAGCGGCATCACGTCGGTACGGCGGTACGTATCGGAAAGACGGTCAAGGTCACGCAAAAGCATCTGTGCATACGCAAGGATATAATGCGCAAAGGTCACAGGCTGCGCCCGCTGCAGATGCGTATATCCGGACATGACGGTGTCGACGTGTGCCTCTGCCTTATCGGCAATGGCGGCAAGCAGTCCGCGAACAAGCGCGCTGATTTCTTCGATCTCATGCTTGCAGTACATACGGATATCGAGTGCGACCTGGTCGTTGCGGGAGCGCGCGGTATGCAGGCGCTTTCCCGTATCGCCGATGCGTGCGGTCAGCACCTCCTCGACAAACATATGAATGTCCTCTGCCTCGGGATTGATCTCGAGTGCGCCGGATTCTAAGTCTGCGAGTATGCCCTGCAGCCCCTCAATGATCCGCGCGGATTCCTCCTTTGCAATAATGCCGCACTCCCCAAGCATGGTTGCGTGCGCAATGCTGCCGCGGATATCCTGGGCGTACATTCTGCAGTCAAAGGAAATGGATGAGTTGAAATCGTTGACGCGGCTATCCACGTCCTTGGAAAATCTTCCTGCCCACATTTTCATGGTTGGTCTACTCCTTTAGATAACGGTAAAAATGACGGAAAGGGCTGTCACATTCTGCCGCAACAGCCCTTTATCTATTCGGTTCTTACTTACGGCTTGCGTCCAGCTTTGCCTTGACCTTGATGGGAAGGCCGAAGAGGTTGATAAAGCCGGCAGAGTCTGCCTGGTTGTAATCCTCGTCCTCGCCGAAGGAAGCGGTCTGCTCATCGTACAGCGTGTAGGGGGAGGTCACGCCTGCGTTGATGAGGTTGCCCTTGTAAAGCTTGAGCCTGACATCACCCGTAACGGTTTCCTGTGTCTTGTCAACAAATGCGCAGAGCGCCTCACGCAGGGGCGTGAACCACTGAACGTTGTATACGAGATCTGCCATCTTCGGTGCGATCATTGCCTGCTGGAAGTGGAAGGTTTCCTTATCCAGACAGATGGTTTCCAGCACGTTGTGCGCCTTGTAGAGGATCGTGCCCGCGGGCGTTTCATATACGCCGCGGCTCTTCATGCCGACAAGACGGTTTTCTACGATATCAAGCAGACCGATACCGTTCTCTCCGCCAACCTTATTGAGATATTCGACGAGCTCGATCGGCTTCATTTCCACGCCGTTGACAGCGGTCGGAATACCCTTTTCAAAGTGAATGGTGATGTAGGTGGGCGTATCAGGTGCCTGCTCGGGAGAAACGCCGAGCTCCAAAAAGCCCTCCTTGTTGTACAGCGGCTCGTTTGCCGGGCTTTCCAGATCCATGCCCTCGTGGGACAGGTGCCAAATGTTCTTATCCTTGGAATAGTTCGTTTCACGGCTGATCTTCAGCGGAATGTTATGTGCCTCCGCGTAGTCGATCTCCTCGTCGCGGGACTTGATATCCCACTCGCGCCACGGTGCGATGATGCCCATATCGGGAGCAAACGCCTTGATGGTCAGCTCAAAGCGCACCTGGTCGTTGCCCTTACCGGTACAGCCGTGGCAGATTGCATCCGCGCCCTCTGCAAGTGCGATCTCAACGAGGCGCTTCGCAATACAGGGACGTGCATGGGAGGTACCGAGCAGATAGTCCTCATACTTGGCATCCGCCTTCAGACACGGCCAGATATAATCGGTAATATATTCCTCGCGCAGATCCTCAATATACAGCTTGGACGCGCCGGTTGCAAGCGCCTTTTCCTCCAAGCCCTCAAGCTCCGTTCCCTGTCCGACGTTGCCGGAAACAGCAACGACCTCGCAGTTGTTATAGTTTTCCTTCAGCCACGGAATGATGATGGAGGTATCCAGACCGCCGGAGTAGGCGAGAACGACTTTTTTAATGTTTTCCTTTTTCATAATAATTGCCTTTCTTTACAGGATATTCTTGATATAAATACAATGGTATAATTATACAATATTTTCTGGAAAATTGCAAGATGCGGAATGACGAAAATCCGAGCCGCAAAGCGCCCGTTATTATACACTTTCGCCAATTACCGCAATTCAGCCAGCAGAGGCACGCCCCGCGGCGGCCGAATTACCGATATGCACGAAAATGAATATTCATAACGAATTGTGCGGAATATCTGCATATTCCCGTCAAAGCGGCGCGGCGTGCGGTGTTTTATGCACCGACCAGTGCGCAGAACATCTCCACGTCCTCCGCAAACGCAGCAAGGCCTGCCTCCCAGAATG
>JAGBZV010000054.1 GCA_017628075.1 Clostridia bacterium | reverse complement strand
CTCATAGAACAGCGTTGCCAGCTTCTTGCCGCGGCAGCGGTCGGCGTACGCGCCGGGATTCTGCACAATATCAAGTGCAACGTCCATCATTTCGTCGATTTCAGCGGTCGTCAGCTCCGCGATATCAATAAGGCCCCGGGTCTTCATGCTTTAGCTCCGTTGACCGCAAGATACGCACGGATGCGCGCTACGTTTTCAGCGTTACACTCATCCTCTTCGAGATATTCAATAATGTCGTAGACGTCAACGACAGAAAAGACCGGGAATCCGTATGTCTGTGCAATTTCCTCCATCGCAGACAGCTCCGTCTGGCCCTTTTCCTTACGGTCAACCATGACGAAAACAGCCGCAACCTTGACACCATCAAGAACGGAAAGCTTGCTCATGCTTTCGCGGATCGCAGTACCTGCGGTAATGACGTCCTCGGTGATAACGACCTCCTCACCGGCCTTGGGCGTATAGCCAACGAACATACCGCCCTCTCCATGGTCCTTGACCTCCTTGCGATCGAAGAAGAACGGAACGTCCAGTCCCTCGTTTGACAGAGCAACGGACGCGGAAACTGCGATAGAAATCCCCTTATACGCCGGGCCAAACAGCACGCATCTCTTTTTGCCGATCTTTTCAAGATAGCTCTTTGCATAAAACGCGCCCAGCTTTGCAATCTGATCACCGGTCTTGATATCACCGGCATTGATAAAGTACGGAATCTTTCTGCCGCTCTTTGCGGTAAAATCGCCGAACTTCAAAACGCCGGCGCCCTCCAGAAACTGAATAAACTCTATTTTGTACTGTTCCATGATTCTTCTCCTTGTATTGTATTGTTGGTTGGTTTGTTTTCGGATCGTTATTAAAAAATCAGCCGACAAATTCCGCAACACAGCGGCGATATGCGGCAACGGGATCGTCTGCGGCAGTAATGGGACGGCCGACAACGATATAGTCGGATCCGATCTCCTTTGCCTGTGCGGGCGTCATAACGCGGACCTGATCACCAACGTCACCGTCAGCAAAGCGGACACCGGGCGTCACCGTGACAAAGGATGCGCCGCAGATATCGTGCACCTTACCTGCCTCCAGGGGAGAGCATACAACACCGTCCAGCCCTGCATCCGCCGCATTCTTTGCGTAGTGCATAACGGTCTGGTCAATGGGCGCGGAAATCAGAAGCTCATCGCGCATACGCTCCTCCGAGGTTGAGGTCAGCTGCGTAACTGCAATCAGAAGCGGACGGGTACCGTCCTCACGCGTCAATCCCTCGATTGCAGCCTCCATCATTGCCTTTGTTCCTGCAGCGTGCAGGTTGGTCATATCAACGTCCAGACCGGAGAGGACCTTCATGGCCTTCTTAACGGTGGTGGGAATATCGTGCAGCTTCAGATCCAAAAAGATCTTGTGGCCGCGTGCCTTGATCTCACGGACGATTGAGGGTCCCTCAGCATAGTAAAGCTCCATTCCGATCTTGACGAACGGCTTTTCATCAACAAATTTGTCTAAAAATGCAAACGTTGCCTCAGCAGATGCAAAGTCACAAGCAATGATTACGTCTTTTCCCATGATAGTTCTCCTTTATGAAAAATGTTATAATTGATGATTTGAATGATAGGATCGGTTACGGCTGTGCCGCACCGATAATAGATGCAAGAGAGTCAATTCCGTACTTGTCCATCACATCAGGAAGCGCCTGAATGATATCACGGCACGCCCACGGATTGCGCAGGTTTTCCGCACCGATCTCAACGGCTGTCGCACCGGCGAGCATCATTTCGATGACATCCTCAGCAGAGGAAACGCCGCCCATACCGACAACGGGAATCTTTACAGCGCCCGCAACCTGATAGACCATACGCAGAGCAACCGGGAACACCGCCGCACCGGAATATCCGCCCGTGACGTTTGCCAAAAGCGGCTTCCGTCTGCGCAGATCGATGCGCATTCCAAGCAGCGTATTGATCAGAGATACGCCGTCTGCACCGGCAGCTTCAACGGCCTTTGCGATCTCCACGATGCTTGTCACGTTGGGAGAAAGCTTGACGATCAGCGGTTTTTTAACGACGTCACGCACTGCACGGACAACCGATTCCGCAGACGAGGCGCACGTGCCAAAGGCCATGCCGCCGCCGTGTACGTTGGGACAGGAGATATTCAGCTCGATCCAGCCAACGGAATCCTCAGCATCCAGCCGGGAGGAAACCTCTATATATTCGTCCAAGGAGAAGCCGGAAACGTTCGCCATTACGGGCTTTGTAAATACCGCTCTCATTTTGGGAAGCTCGTGTGCGATAACCGCGTCAACGCCCGGATTTTGCAGTCCAACGGCATTGAGCATTCCGGACGGACACTCCGCAATGCGAGGCGTCGCGTTTCCGAAGCGCGGCTGGCGCGTCGTACCCTTAAAGGAAAATGTGCCGAGCATATTGATATCATACAGATCTGCAAATTCATAGCCGTATCCAAAGGTTCCGCTGGCGGGAATGATGGGATTATCCATATCAATGCCGCAGAGGGACACAGCAAGCTTGTTTGTTACTTCTCCCATACGATCTCCTCCTTAACAAGAACAGGGCCGTCCTTACAAATGCGTTTATTTCCGTACAGCGTTTTGCAGGAGCAGCCCATGCACGCGCCGAATCCGCATCCCATGCGCTCCTCAAAGCTATATTCACCACTCGTCCCCGACGCGTTATATACTGCACGCAGCATCGGCTCAGGACCGCAGCTGTACGTATACGTATAATCACCTGCTTCGTCGAACACACCCGTGACAAAGCCGCGCGTACCGTACGTTCCATCCTCCGTCGTCACGAGAACGCGCGCCCCCAGTGCTTCAAACGCCTCCTTGCAGAAAACGTCACGCGCAGAGCGGAATCCTAAGATCACAGTCACCTCGCATCCGGCTGCACAGAGCTGCTTTGCGAGCATATAGAGGGGCGGGACACCGACACCGCCGCCGATCAGCAGCGGGCGAGCACCGGCACGCGTCACGTCGTAGCCGTTGCCAAGTCCCGTCAGCACGTCAAGCGAATGACCGGGCTTCATTTCAGACATACGCGCTGTGCCGACACCGACGATTTTATAGATCAGCGTCAGAACACCGTCCTCGGCATCGTGTACGGAGATCGGGCGGCGCAGATACAAGCCATCCAGCAGAATATTGACGAACTGACCGGGGCGTGTGATCTCCGAGGTATCACCCTCAAGCACCATTTTCCAAACATCGTGCGTCAGTGCAATGTTCTCTTTGATTATGAAAATAGACTGTTTCATTTAGATACGTTCACTCCTTACATATTTCATTCGGTCTGACCGACGGTATATACACACTTACCACCGTAAACAGTCGCAATACAGCGTCCGAAAACGTAATTGCCTGCAAACGGCGTGCTTCTGCCGAGCGTATGGAAGCTATCAGGATCTATTTCGTATTCCGCATTGAGATCCCAGACGGCACTCGATGCCGGAACGCTTTTTGAGGCAAGGTTCTTTACCGGCTTTCCGAAAACAGCCTTCGCCTCATCCTCT
>JAGBZV010000053.1 GCA_017628075.1 Clostridia bacterium | reverse complement strand
TAGCCCATGGACTTGATGTCATCAAGCACCTGTGCCGTGACCGTAGCGTTATGGGTTTTGATGCAGCGGTCAACGATATCACCGAGCTGCTTCTTACCGCATACGAAATCAATTTCCAGATCAAAATACTTATCCGGATCAGTTCTGTCAACGTAACCAAGATCCTGAGGAATCGGCATATTGAAGATCATACGACCAAGCGTTGTCGAAATGACCTTGGATTCCATCTGGCCGTTTCTTTCCTTGAACACACGAACCTTTATGGCAGCGTGGAGACCAAGCTCACCGTTCGCGTATGCCATCATTGCCTCGTTGAAGTCGCGGAAGGCGTGGCCTTCGCCGAGCTCACCGGGCTTATCGATGGTCAGATAGTAAGAACCGAGGACCATGTCCTGGGAGGGAACTGCAACAGCGCGTCCGTCCACAGGCTTGAGGAGGTTGTTTGCGGAAAGCATCAGGAAGCGTGCCTCCGCCTGTGCCTCTGCGGAAAGCGGAACGTGAACAGGCATCTGGTCACCGTCGAAGTCCGCGTTGAATGCGGTACAAACGAGCGGATGCAGCTTGATCGCACGGCCCTCAACGAGGATCGGCTCAAACGCCTGAATGGACAGCTTGTGCAGAGTCGGTGCACGGTTGAGCAGAACGGGATGCTCCTTGATGACATTTTCCAGTGCGTCCCAGACGTCGTCGTTAACGCGCTCTACCTTCTTCTTTGCGTCCTTGATATTGGATGCCTTCTGCGTTTCCACAAGACGCTTCATGACGAACGGCTTGAACAGCTCCAGCGCCATTTCCTTGGGCAGACCGCACTGATAGATTTTCAGCGTAGGACCGACAACGATAACGGAACGGCCAGAGTAGTCAACGCGCTTACCGAGCAGGTTCTGTCTGAATCGGCCCTGCTTACCGCGGAGCATTTCGGACAGCGACTTGAGCGGACGGTTGTTGGGACCGGTTACGGGCTTGCCGCGGCGGCCGTTGTCAATGAGTGCGTCAACCGCTTCCTGCAGCATACGCTTCTCGTTGCGGATGATGATATCCGGAGCGGAAAGCTCGTTCATGCGCTTAAGACGGTTGTTACGGCTGATGACACGGCGGTACAGGTCGTTGAGGTCAGACGTTGCAAAGCGTCCGCCGTCAAGCTGCACCATGGGACGAATTTCCGGCGGGATGACCGGGATTACATCGAGAATCATCCATTCCGGCTTATTATCGGATTCGCGGAACGCCTCGACGACCTCAAGGCGCTTCACGATACGAATCTTCTTCTGCTGAGAAGCTGTTTCCAGCTCCTCGCGCAGGGATTTGGACAGTGCGTCGCAGTCGATCTCAGCAAGCAATTCCTTAATTGCCTCCGCACCCATGCCGACACGGAATTCGTCCTCGTACTTTTCATAGTACTCACGGTATTCGCGGTCGGAGAGAAGCTGATACTTCTGCAGGGGCGTTGTGCCGGGATCAATGACGATATAGGATGCAAAGTAAAGAACCTTTTCCAGGTTTCTCGGCGTTACGTCGAGAAGCAGCCCCATACGGGACGGGATCGCGCGGAAATACCAGATATGGGATACCGGGCACGCAAGCTCGATATGTCCCATACGCTCACGACGCACCTTCTTGGAGGTAACGTCAACTCCGCAGCGCTCACAGGGGCCGTTCTTGTTGCGGACACGCTTGTATCTGCCGCACATACATTCCCAGTCCTTGGTCGGACCAAAGATGCGCTCGCAGAAAAGGCCGTCGCGCTCTGCCTTCAGCGTTCTGTAGTTGATGGTCTCAGGCTTTTTGACTTCGCCGTGGGACCAGCTTCTGATCATCTCGGGAGATGCCAGACCGATTTTAATTGAAGCGAATTCCTTTTCCATAGGTCAGATCATACGCCCCTTTCGTTAAATAATATCATCGTCGCCGAAATCGTCGGAGTAATCGTCGTCATCGTAGAAATCATCCGGCAGGAATCCACCCTCTGCAAGCTTGTCCAGCTCTGCATCCGCATCTTCATCCTCAAGATAGCCATCGGGCAGATCTTCGCCGTCGTTGACGGAATCACCAATCATCTCGGATACGTCGTACGTGGATTCGTAGCCGGTCTCCTGGGATTCATCCTCAGTAAGACAGGAAAGCTCAATCTCATTTCCTTCACGGTCAAGAACACGGACGTCAAGCGCCAATGCCTGCAGCTCCTTAACGAGCACGCGGAATGCCTCCGGCACACCGGGAGTCGGAATGTTCTGTCCCTTGACGATTGCTTCATAGGTCTTGACACGGCCGGTGACGTCGTCGGACTTCACGGTCAGAATCTCCTGCAGCGTGTACGCAGCGCCGTATGCCTCCAGGGCCCAGACCTCCATTTCACCGAAACGCTGGCCGCCGAACTGGGCCTTACCGCCAAGCGGCTGCTGCGTGATCAGAGAGTAGGGACCGGTAGAACGTGCATGGATCTTATCATCGACCAGATGATGGAGCTTGAGGTAGTACATGATACCGACGGTAACGGGGTTGTCAAAGGGCTCGCCCGTTCTGCCATCGTACAGCGTAGACTTACCGGAGGGATTGATGCCGGCCATTCTCAGACATTCCTCAATGTCCTCGTGTGTCGCACCGTCAAAGACGGGCGTCATGACCTTCCAGCCAAGCTTCTTTGCAGCGTAGCCAAGGTGTACCTCAAGGACCTGACCGATATTCATTCGGGACGGAACGCCCAGCGGGTTCAGCACGATATCAAGAGGCGTACCGTCAGCAAGGAACGGCATATCCTCAGGCGGCAGAATTCTGGAAACGACACCCTTGTTACCGTGACGGCCTGCCATTTTGTCACCGACGGAGATCTTACGCTTCTGTGCAATATAAACGCGGACGACCTTGTTGACTCCGGGAGGCAGCTCGTCGCCGGCCTCACGCGTGAAGACCTTAACATCAACGACGATACCGGTAATACCGTGCGGCAGACGCAGGGAGGTGTCGCGGACCTCTCTTGCCTTTTCACCGAAGATGGCGCGCAGGAGGCGCTCCTCTGCAGTCAGCTCGGTTTCACCCTTGGGTGTGACCTTACCAACGAGGATGTCACCTGCGTGTACCTCAGTACCGCGGCGGATAATACCCTCATTGTTGAGGTCCTTGATTGCTTCTTCACCGACGTTGGGAACGTCGCGCGTAATTTCCTCCGGACCAAGCTTGGTATCTCTTGCTTCGTGGGAATATTCTTCGATATGAATCGAGGTGTAAACGTCATCACGGACAAGACGTTCATTGAGCAGAACGGCGTCCTCGTAGTTGTAGCCCTCCCACGTCATGAAGCCGATGAGCATATTCTTACCAAGAGAGATCTCACCGCCTGCCGTTGCAGGACCGTCGGCAATGACGTCGCCCTTCTCGACCAGCTCACCCTGAGAAACGATCGGACGCTGGTTGACACAGGTGCCCTGGTTGGAGCGCTTGAACTTGATCAGGCTGTAAACGTCCTTCTTTCCGGAGTCACAGCGGATGACGATCTCATCTGCGCTGACGTACTCAACGACGCCCGCTTCTCTTGCAAGAACGCAAACACCGGAGTCCACGGCAGCCTTATACTCCATACCCGTACCGACGATAGGCGATTCCGTAACCATCAGCGGGACTGCCTGCTTCTGCATGTTGGAGCCCATCAGCGCACGGGTGTTGTCATCGTTTTCAAGGAAGGGAATCATCGAGGTCGCAACGGAAACGACCATTCTGGGAGAAACGTCAACGAAGTCAATGCGGTCGGTTTCGACCTCAATGACGTCCGCACGGTCGCGGACGATGGCCTTCTTTTTGACGAATGCGCCGTTTTCATCCAACTCGACCTTTGCGGGAGCAACGATAAACTTGTCCTCAACGTCTGCGGTCATGTACACGATCTCATCGGTAACGACGTGCGGAGTAACGGACTTGTCTACCTTTCTGTAGGGGGTTTCAATAAAGCCGTACTCGTTGATGCGCGCAAAGGTCGCAAGGGACGAGATCAGACCGATGTTGGGACCTTCAGGGGACTCAACGGGACAGATACGGCCGTAATGGGTGTAATGAACGTCTCGGACATCGAACGATGCACGGTCACGGGACAGACCGCCCGGACCAAGTGCGGAAAGACGTCTCTTGTGCGTCAGCTCTGCCAGCGGGTTTGCCTGGTCCATAAACTGGGACAGCGGCGAGGAGCCGAAGAACTCACGGATTGAGGTCACAACGGGCCGGATATTGATCAGCGACTGAGGCGTAAGCACGTCGGTGTCGTTGGTCGTCATGCGCTCCTTGACGATCTTATCCATTCTGGAGAAGCCAATACGGAGCTGGTTCTGCAAAAGCTCACCGACGCAGCGCAGACGGCGGTTGCCGAGGTGGTCGATGTCATCGGTCTGACCGATGTCATACTGCAGGCCGATCATATAGTTGATAGACGCAAAAATATCGTCCTTCGTCACGTGCTTGGGGCAAAGCTCTGCCTCGCGGCGGATACACTCCTCCTTGACTGCATCAACGTCGCCCTCACAGGATTCGACGATCTCAAGCAGAACGGAGGTCTTGACCTTACCCTTGATGCCAATGTCCTCAAGATTGTAGCCGAGCACGACCTCGGGGGCAATGGTACCGTTGGAGAATACCTTCATTTCGGCATCGTCACCAATGTGTACGTAAACCTCATTGACGCCTGCATTCTCGATTGCAATACCGATGCTCTCATCGACGACGGTTTCTGCCTCAAAGAGGATCTCACCGGTGATGGGGCTGATGACGGAGCGGGAGAGCGTCTGACCGATCAGACGCTTGCCGATTGCAAGCTTCTTGTTGTACTTATAGCGGCCGACGTTTGCAAGGTCGTATCTCTTGGGATCAAAGAACAGGTTGTTGATGAGCAGCTGTGCGGATTCGACCAGCGGAGGCTCACCGGGACGCAGCTTCTTGTAGATCTCCTTGAGCGCCTCATCTCCTGCAGTCGTACCGTTGGTATCTGCCAGAGCCTGCATACCGTCCTTCTCCAGCGTGGAGTTGAGCAGCGGCATATCACCGAAGTAGGTCTTGATCTCAGCGGCAGTTTCAATGCCGAGCGCACGGATGAGAACCGTTGCGGGGATCTTTCTGTTCTTGTCGATACGAACGAACAGGATATCGTTTGCGTCCGTTTCGTATTCAAGCCAAGCGCCGCGGTACGGAATGATCTGTGCCGTATAGATACGCTTGCCGGTCTTGTCCAGCATCGTGTCAAAATAGACACCGGGGGAACGAACGATCTGGGAAACGATAACGCGCTCCGCACCGTTGATGATGAACGTACCGTTCTCGGTCATCAGCGGGAAATCTCCCATAAAGATCTCCTGCTCCTTGACCTCACCGGTAAGACGGTTGGTCAGGCGGACCTTGACGCGCAGGGGTGCCGCGAAGTTGACATCGCGCTCCTTGCATTCCTCCACCGGGTACTTCGGCGTCGGGTCGATTGAATAATCGACGAATTCAATGATCAGGTTGCCCGAATAGTCCGTAATCGGAGATACGTCACGCAGAACCTCCATCAGCCCCTCTTCAATAAAGGTCTGATAGGATTTCTTCTGAACCTCAATGAGATTCGGCATTTCAAGCGCTTCGTAGATCTTCTGGAAGCTCATACGGACATTCTTGCCAAGCTGTCGTGGTTTGACCATAGACACAATCACTCCATTCTAAAAAGTTGTCCCGTCCGGTCATAACGGTTTTTGTGCATATATCACAATTATCGAATACCGGATACGGAATCGGATGTGCAAGAAATAGAAATCGAAAAAGTGCCCAAAAACAGGCAATTTTCTGAAAAGCATAATACGGCAGTATAATGCAGTTTAATATTATAGCACAAACTCACTTGATTGTCAAGGGGAATTTTGAAATTTTTTTCCTATTTTTATAAATCCTTGCTGCGGCGCGGCGTGCGCCCGATGCGTATCTGACGCTGCCGGATTTTTCCTCTCATACGGTACGCAAAGCGCCGCATACTACATCCGTATACAAATAACCATGAAAGGAAGGTGATCGCTTTGGCCCAAACACTGCTTCCGGATTCCTATTCCAAATCCACCGCACTTCTGGATACGCTTTTTGCCGTTCCCGGCAATTTCGGCATCATCCGACGCGCGCTGTGTATCGGCGGGGAGGATGCCGTGCTCTATTTTTCCGAAGGCCTCTCCGATACCGCCGTAACCGAGCGCGTGCTCGCTTTTTGCATGGAATTCTGCCCCGACGCCATGCCCGATACCGCAGAGGAATTTTGCGCACGGAACATTTCCTTTGCTGAAACGGAGATCTCCGATAATCCCTCCGTTCTTCATGCAGGCGTAGTCACAGGCTGCCTTTTGCTTCTGCACTCTGCCTATCCGACAAAGGCCATCCTTATCAAATCAAGAAACATCCCCTCCCGTTCTCCGCAGGAGCCGGAGCACGATAAGGTCCTACGGGGCGCTCATATCGGATTTGTGGAGCTCCTGCAGCGCAACTGCGCCATGCTCCGCCGCCAGCTTCCCACACCGTCCCTGATGATGAAGCAGTTTGCCATCGGCACGGCGTCGCGCACCAACGTGGTCATGTGCTATCTGCGCGGGCGCGCAGATACGAGCTATCTTGCGTATCTTGAGGAGCGACTCTCCGCCCTGCATACCGACAATCTCTGCATGGGAACGCAAAGCCTCGCGGAATGTCTTGTCCACACGCGCGTCTGGAATCCGTTTCCGCGCTTCCGTTATACCGAACGCCCGGATGCAGCCGCCGCATCGCTGTGCGAGGGCAGCATCGTCCTGCTCGTCGACGGCGCACCGCAGGCCATGATCCTGCCCGTTTCCGTGTTTTCCTTTCTGCAGGAGGCAAACGATTTTTGTCTTGCACCCTTTACCGCAACCTATCTGCGCATCGTCAGGCTTATCAGCTATCTTCTGTCGCTGTATCTGACGCCGATTTGGTTTGCCGCAGTGCACACGGGAACGGCACTGCCCGGCTGGCTGTCGATCCTTTCCCAGACAGAGCCCTCCCGCGTCCCCATACTCGCACAGCTTTTGCTCATCGAAGCGGCGATCGATATCCTCAAGCTGGCATCCATCAACACGCCAAACGCGCTCTCAGGCTCGCTCTCGGTCATAGGCGGTCTGATCCTTGGTGATTTTGCCATAACCGTCGGCTGGTTCATGCCGGAAACGGTGCTGTATATGGCACTCGTTTCCATCACGCATTTTACACAGCACAATTACGAGCTGGGATACGCATTCAAATACGTCCGCATTGCCATGCTGCTCCTCGTTGCGGCAGCAGGCTGGTGGGGAATCCTGCTCGGCACGGTGCTTTTGCTCCTTCTTCTCTGCACGACACCGGTCTGCGAGGACAAGCGGCGTTATTTCTACCCGCTGATCCCGTTCAACGGTTCCGCGCTTGCCTCTTTATTTGTCCGGCGGCGCAAGGAGATGCCGTGAGCCGTCCGCAAAGCATCTCATGCATGGCGCGATAAAAGCGCTCTGTATCCGACGCATCCGTATTCCACCCCGGACTGACGCGTACCGTGCCTCCAAGCTCCGTCCCAAGTGCCCTGTGCACGCCCGGGGCACAGTGGAATCCGGCGCGCACGCAAATCCCGGCCTCTGCCAGACGCGCCGCGCACACGGCGCACGGCACGTCGCGCACCGAAAACGACAGAACGGTACCAAATCCGTCCGCGCCGTGCACAGAAACGCCGGGCATTGACCAAAGCATCTCTGCAAGACGCTGTGTCGCCTCGTGCTCACGCGCACGCACCGCCTGCGTACCGATTCTGCAAAGCGTTTCCATTCCTGCCGCAAGTCCGGCGATGGCCGGCACGGACAGCGTTCCTGCCTCCAGCCCCTCCGGAAGAAAATCGGGCATGGCAGGCGACAGCGAATGCACGCCGTTTCCGCCCTGCACGAACGAGCGGGGCATCGCGGCATCGGGTGCGATCAGCAAAAGGCCGCTGCCGGCAGGTCCAAGCAAGCCCTTGTGTCCTGCCGTGCACAGATATGAGATCCCGTCGCGCTCCATACGAATATCGTACGCCCCCGCACTCTGCGACACGTCTGCCAAAAGCGGCACTCCCGCAGCACGGCAAAGCGCGCCGATTCTCGCAAGCGGGAGCACTGCCGTGCATACGTTGGATGCGTGACACGCACAGACGAGCGCCGTATCGCGCGTAATTCTTGCCCGGATCCCGGCAAGGATCTGTGCATCTGACAACAGTTTGCCCCCCTCGCCAAACACGGGATAGCAAACGCCCGTCACCCCCGCCTCCCTGCGGAGCGCTTCAAGCGGACGAAGCACGGCGTTGTGCTCAAGCTCCGAATATAATACCTCCTTGCCCGACAGTGCAAGTCCGTGAAGGACTGCGTTGATCGCATACGTCGCATTCGGATAAAACAGCACGTTTTCCGGTCTGCTCAATCCAAAAAACGAGGCCGCACATTCCCGTGCGGCATAGACCGTTTCAGATGCGCGCACCGACAGCAAATGCCCTGCTCTGCCCGGATTGCCGCCGGCGTACTCCATTGCGCGCAGCATCGCTGCACCAACCGCATCCGGCTTGGGCCAGCTCGTGGCCGCATGGTCAAGATATGTCAACTCCATACCGAATACCTCCAATATTGCACGGAGAGGATGTTTTGACAATCCTCTCCGTTTTTCTCATCTTACAGCATCGGCAAATCATCCGACCGAATCTCGGTATAACGGACATGCGCCTCATGCAGAATCTGCCGTATGGCAGGAACGGTATAACCGCCTCCAAGAATCTCCAGCGCATAGGCACAGCCGTTTCGGGATTCTCTGGGATCCAGGCGAATCAGCTTTACGGGAACGCCGCGGTTTTTGAGTGCTGCCATACCTGTTTCTCCGTATGTGACGGAACCGATGGCAATCCGAATTCTTGTCATATGCCACTCTCGGAAAGAACTGGATTTGTGCGCCACAAAAAAGTGCCGCACTACAATATATGCAGTACGGCATCCATCGGTCAGAAATGTTTTTTCTGTTCTTCTGTCACACGGTAAAAGGTGTTATGCAGTTTTTCGATTTCGGCGACGAGTGAGCGGATGTATTCGTTCAGATCGTCATCATTGACCGAAAAGTCAAAATTCGTCATGACGCAGACCGCAAACGGAGCATCGCCGTAAACGAGCGCCATATCATGATACGAATCGGCATCCCATCCGTACTTGTGCGCAACGGCATACGGATTGGAAACCGCACGGGTAATCAGCACCTGATGGTTGGCATTTTTCATCAGATTGATGAGCAGACCGCCCTCGGACGGATACTCCTTTGCAAAATCATAGATCGCGGCAAGATAGATACATGCCTCATCCGCCGTCAGATTGTTAAAGGAGGTAAAGACAGACTTGACACCAAGCTGTCTTGAGATCGACCAGAAATAATCGTAGCCGAATTCATTGCGCAGAATTCGGAACGCGGTGTTGTCCGAAACCTTGATCGCATATTCGATCAGCTCCAGTACCGTAAATTCCTTGCCGCCGGCAAGATCCATATCCTTGATCTTGCCCGAACCCTTTTCGACCATCGATTCTGTGACGGTGATCTTGCGCTCCAGATCATATTTGTCCCAGAGCTCCTGCGCCAATGTTTTGCCGACCGACGGATCATTGGTCGGATTGGCTTTTTTGATTTCATTGTACTGTGCAATCTGATGCAGAAGCGAATAGATATACGGTGCCTTGATCAGACTTGCCGAGAAATAAACATGGTCACCGTTGTACGAATAGACCGTACCGCGTTCCATATCGCGGTAGGAAATTGCGATTGTCGGGAACTTGTAGCCCATCGCCTCATAGTCGATTTCCCTGTCTTTGGCGACACCCTTTTCGTCAAGCGGTGTTCCTGCCTTTGCGCAGTAGAGGATTTCGGCATCCTCCTCAAACTTCACATCCTCGAGCAGCATCAGCTTGCCGTCGGGATCGACAATATAGGGGCTGTGCGCCATCTGTTCTTCCAGCGCACGGATCACCGCCAGCTGTTCATTCAGATCAAAGGTATAGGAAAGCGATTCGGGATCGGCCGGCACGATATCCCCCGGATTGAATTGACTGTCCAGATCCGTCGGCGGATTGGGAACATATTCCGTTTCCGCTTCTTCTGCGGCATGTTTCAGCGCATCGATCTCATCGCGCAGTTCTCTTGCCTGCTGTTCGAGAAATTCGTTTTCCCGACGCAAATCGGCAAGCTCTTTCGTATCGTGCGGTTCTGTACCGTTTGTTTCGTCATCGGGCACTTTGTCCGTGACAGCGGGATCTTTGACCTCCGCACCGACCGACACCGCATCTCTGCCCGATAAGTACAGTGCCGCAAAGCCTGCCGCCAATAAGATGGACAGCACCGTCACCGCGATCAGTACGGTGAAGATGAGCTTCTGTTCTCGTTTCATTTCATTCATTCTGTTATGTTGATCCTCTGCGAAACGCCAAAGCGACGTTTCCCTCTGTTGTCTTTTACCGTTTCTTTCCCGTCCTGCGGATGTTTTCCGATCTGCGCAGTGTTTTCAGCCGCTCTTCACTTTCCGATCGGAACCGGCGCATCATTTCCTCAAAACCATCCTCGGAAGCATTGCTTGCCGCAGCCTCCGATGACGTGACATCTGCCGTTCGCTTTCCCGTCCGGGAGAGCTTTTTCCGCTCCTCTGCCTGTTCTTCCTCGGTCATAGCCTGTCTGCGGGACAGCGCAATTCTGCCGCGGTCATCGATGTGCAGAACCCTGACCGTCACTGTATCTCCGACCGAAACCAGATCAGAGACTTGCTTCACATACCCCGAGGATAACTCCGATATGTGAATCAAACCGTTTTGTATACCGTCTGTACCTTCCAATGTCACAAAAGCGCCCCATGGGACAATGCGCGTGATACGTCCTTGATAACATGCACCGATACCGACTGCCATCTGACTCCTTAATTGGACAGATCATTATAAATAATGATATCGTCCGGCATACTGAAATTCAGTTTACTCTTCGCAATCTTTCGGATATACGTATAATCGATCGGCGTCGCAAGCTCTTTGTTCAAGGCTTCAATCTGTGCCTGATAATACGCAATCGCCTCTTCCGTCGCGGCAATTTCTTCTCTGTTTTCGACGATCTGTCCGTAAAGCTGAAAAATCGTAATGGCACAGAAGCTGACAAAAACGAACAGCGCGACCTTCGTGAAAAAGCTTGTTTTTTTCTTTGGCTGTTTTTTCTCCTTCGCCATACCTACTCCTTTGCTTTCTGCCTCCGTGGGCGTCGTTTCTTTTGTACGGGTTCCTCTGTACACAGGATTTTGCGGATCCGACGGCGGCACCGTCTTCTCTGTATCGTCCGAACGACAGCG